>CAXUCT010000296.1:0-6002 GCA_964249415.1 uncultured Bryobacteraceae bacterium
GGTCGGACCGCTGCGGGAAGTGGCAATACACCGTGCCCAGCCCGACACCGGCCTTTTCAGCAATCTCCCGGACCGGTGCATCCACGCCGGAGACTCGAAAAACTTCCAGAGCGGCCTCCATGAGAGAGGCCACTTTGCGGCGCGCGTCTGCCCGCTTGGGCCGGGTTTCCGCTTTGCACTGCTCAACTTGTCTTTGCGCAGTTTTTTTCGATTTAGTCATCGCTGCTTGGGAACGGCACAACCACCGGCACCATGGAACACGGTTCCTGTTCCTCAGGCATAACAGTCGCATATATCTGGAGCAAAGAACAAGGAGAGACCATGGCAGACAGGCCTAAGTTCATCAGTGATTCCTCATGCGGCTTCGACGCATCTGGACAAAGGCATTGCAGCGCGGCGACAACGTAGCAATCACGGCCCGTTTGCGTGACAACCTCGAATTAAGGACCCGAGATGATGCGCCAAGCGGAACAAACTGCCTACTGACGCCAAGGCGACTTGGACGAAGCCGCCGGCACGGCGGCCGACCTGAGCGATGGTGGTGATAGGAAGAATAAGTTAGTCGCAGAGATTTGAAGAGGGCAGGACCGCTACTATGCCGCCGTCCTGCTATAGTGCCGGCGGTTGTCCTAAGTGCGTCTTTCGCGATCCGGGGACACGAAACCTCCGACGTCTTGCACCCGCGCGCAAGTTCTTTGCCAGGCACGTTGCGTGCGCTGGCTGAGCCGCTGAATCCGGACCACGATAGATCTTGCCTGGTCAAGAAGTATAAATCAATCTACCAATACCGAAGGTCAGTTTGGCAATGTCTCGCCGTGATTGAACTTAAGGCGGCGCACACCAAGCCTCGCTCTCGCAGAGGGTTAGCGTGCTGCACCGGCTAAGTCGAATCAGTTCCTGATAAAAGTACTTAGGGCAGGCGGAGTTCCCGCGCATTCTGCATGTAGTGCTCCCATCTCCGCTTCAACTCACGAAGGCCAAGGCTGTGGAATTCGTCAAGAAACTCAGCTCTGACAATACGATCTGTCCTGAAATGCCGAAAGGCCTCCCGCAGTTCGCACCAGGCAGCGAGCAGGCGCACTGTTTCGGCGTAACCGACGATTACCGGCCACACGATTCGTTCTGTCTCATTCCCCTCATTGCTGCGATAGCAAATCCTGATCTTACGCCCCTGGCGAATCCAGGCGCGCGTTCTTCCAATGTCCAGCCCGTCGACGATCGGAAGATGGTTGGCAGGAGTCCCAAGGCTTGGCTCAACGATAAAGATACGAAGGCCTTGTGGTATGGCCGACGCGATCTTGGAAATGAGATCCCGCGCAGCGCCGGCGAGCGCGGGATCGCCCCTTTCCGCCACCCACTGCGCGCCTAGCACGGCCGCCTCCAGCTCATCCGGCGTCAGCATCAGCGGTGGCATGTCATAGTTCCGGTCTAGAACGTAACCGACGCCCACCTCGCCGCGGATCGGCACACCTTGCCCAGTGAGGTCGGCGATATCGCGATAGACGGATCGCTTAGATAACCCAAGCTCTGATGCAAGCTTTTCGGCGGTGAGCGGCCGTCGTGAACGCCGCAGCATTTGAATGATCTGGAAGAGTCGGTCCGCTCGGCGCATCAGCAAACAATGCTGACAACACGTTGTCAGCAGGCTCCTCTTACTCTGGTTTCGGGGCAGTGCAACCCACAACAAGAGGACATCATGAATCTGGTCTCGATGCGCATCATTACAAATGATTTAGAGCGGCTGGTGAGCTTCTACGAGGTTATCAGCGGCCTATCCGCTATCCGGTACACGGAAGACTTCGCTGAGTTGCCGACAACTTCCTGTGCACTGGCGATCGGCAGCACGCGAACCTTGCAACTGTTCGGGGCCGAAGCCCTTCTGCGTCCGGCACAGAACCGGAGCGCGATTATCGAGTTTCTCGTTGAGGATGTGGATAAAGAGTTCGAGCGCCTGAAGCAGCGAGTGACCGACTTCGTGCAGGAGCCGACCACGATGCCATGGGGAAACCGCTCCTTACTTTTCCGTGATCCTGATGGCAACTTGATCAACTTCTTCACGCCAGTTACCCCAGGCGCGATCAAGAAATTCAAAGGCTAGGTTCACGATCCGACCCTCCTCTTAGTGGATCACCGACGTGGGTCTTGTCGGCAATAAATTCGCAGGGCTTCACCGTCAGGCGCGGTAAACGAAATCTCTGCTGATAGGGAGAAGGAACTAAAAAAGGGTTGTAAGTGGTCGATGCTGATCGAAGTATTCCTATATAGGCTGAGCGTGGCCGTTTTCCAGCTCAATCATTACCAGAGCAGGCCCGATATGGGCTTCCTGCTGCTTTTGGCTCCCGAGTCATTCGCTGAAGCGGCACTCTCCGACGCATCAACCATGTTGCCGCCAGGCAAGACGGTTACAAATATTACCCCCGCTGTTGCCTCTGCACTCGCTACGCTCGCCGCAGCTCATGAAGCGGGGAACAGCGCAGCACTGACGGCATTCCTGAGCGTTACGGCCCGTTTTCCACAAGTATTCGTGGGCCGATGGCGTGGCACACCACGAAAGCAACCGCCTCCGTCTCCCGGATCGCCGCCGAGATTCTCGCTGCTCTCGAAGTCAGTGCCGAACCCGTGCAGTAAACCGCAACCATTCACGAGTCAATTTCAAACACACAGGAACGAACAAACATGAACACCAATGAATTAGAAACACTGGAAATTCCCCTCAGCAAATTGCTGGTCTGGAATGACAACGTGCGTACCACGGTAGTGGTAGAAGGAATCGGCGAACTCGCCGATTCCATTGCTTCCGGGGGATTGCTGCAAGGCTTGGTTGTGAAGAAGGAACCACGCGGCAAATATGCCGTCATCGCGGGACGGCGCCGGTTCCTGCTCTGTCTCGATTGGGCGAGCGGTGGCAAGGTGAAACCAACGATGCAGGTTGCTTGCCGCCTTGCTCCGAAGGATGCCGACCTGTCAGATATCAGCCTCACTGAAAACGTCGTGCGCGTGCCGATGCACCCCTCCGACGAGTTCGAAGCCTTTTCCGCGTCTCCTCGGTGCCGGTAAATCCGTTGCAGATGTCACCGCCCGCTTCGGAGTGACCGAAGCTGTTGTGCTTCTGCGTGACACAAAAAGCTCTCAGCCAATGTAGCTGCGGCTCGTTTTCTCAGAGACTCCTTCCTCTGTGAACAACACTAGCCGCCCGTAACCGCCCAGTTCCGGTACGGCCTCGGGCGTCCGCGGCGCCAGCGGCTTCGTCCAAGTACGCTTGTATCTCCATAGCGCGGACACCGCCCCGTCAGCGGCTTCCTCCAAGTCCTCCCTGTCGAAACTGTCTCGGATTCAGCAGTCGACCGCTTTCGTGCCCTGTCTGGGCGCTAACGACTTGTAGGTTACTGACACTCGGTTGATCACTGCCGCCAGTTACAAGAGATGCATCCACGTTTCATTTGATCGCCTCCCGTTCGAGGGCAAACGTTAGCGCTGCATCGCAATGCACAAGCGTGGTGTCGAAAACCGGCACTGGCACGTTGCTATGGTTGAGCAGCATGCCGACTTCCGTGCAGCCAAGAATCAGGCAGTCGGCTCCGCGCTCAACCAAGCGATTCGCGATGGCGATATAGGTCGTCTCGCTGTCTGCGAGCACAATCTCCCGGCAAAGCTCCTCATAGATGATCCGGTGCGTCTCGTCCTGGTTCGGGCAGGAATCGATGAGCTGCGGCGGCGGTCCGTCATCGTTCCGCGATTGGCGGTACTGGAGTAACCAGGCTGCCGCCCGGTAGCACCATAGTTAAATGAAACGGTCCATCAGTGACTTGGAACGACGGGAAGTCGCCAAACACAGTGGCGTTATCAACCAATTCGCCATTGTCCTGCGCGCGATACTTTAACAGCGCGTTGACCTTCCATGGCGTCGCAATCTTGAAGCCTGATGGCAAGACAAACTGGACATCTCGTGGACCACTTGCATTGCCCATGACAAACAGGGTCCGATTAACGACGTAGAGCGAGCTTCCAAAGAACTGTCCGCCGCGCTGTCCGCCTTCCCTGATCTTCTCAGTGAACGAGAGATCGACCTCATAGGCGAGATGCACCTTTTCATCTTTTTGCGTCTTAAGCGTCCATTGACCTGGACCGTTCGCTTCAAGTGGGATCACACTTCCGTCATCCCGGGAAGCGCGGAAGTTTTTAATGTAATCGCTCCACTCATAACCTCCCGCGTGCCTGTGGGTGAAGAGTTTACCGTCAGGGATTGTGAGCGTTGCCTGTACGGTCGCATGCAATGGCTCTCTAAAGTCGAGGCTGACGCTGTATTGCTGCGCTTTAAGACAGCGGGAAAGAGACAGGACGATGGTCAGTAAATGGGCAATCCGAACTATCCGATGTAGTTTTCGGCGGCTGGGCGGTATGGCGAACAGGATCACCAAGTTCATTATCCAAACACCCACTCCGAAAGCCGGAAAATGCTCTGGAGGGTGTAGCCTGATTCACGTTCTTACACCGGTTTTCTGCCCGGTTGGTCACCCACACCCAAGTTCTAAAACACCTTGATAACGGGAAGGAGGCGAAACGCCATCCTTCCCACGCGCCAGCCGCACAATTCACGTCTTACGCGCCCATACTCAGCGGGTTCGTTCCCTCCCCGCAACGCCCCTCCCTAACGTTCCTGTGGTAGCGCTCCGCGCATTGATCGCTTGACCCGGCAAGGGTGTTCACGCTTCGGCTACCGCCTTTTTCTTTCGGGGGCATCGCGCGGCCAGCTCACCGACGCAACAACTTGTTTTAGACAACCCCTCGCGAAATCAATCGGAAGAAACCTTCACACTGCGAGGCAAAAAGTTTTTGCACGGCAAGCACTCAGGCCGCGCAAAACCATGCCCCGAAAGGCGGTAGCCGAGCCTTTCCACCCTCCGCCGGGGGTGCTGTTGGGAACAGCAGAAAGCATCCAGGCAAAACCAGCTTGGTTCTGGATGACAGCGGCTGGCTTACGCGCGCCGCTGAAAGGAAGGGAAAACATGAACACGATAGCAAAGGTCATCAACATTTTCGGGGGTGTGAAGATCTTCACGCTTCCATCGAAAACCCACCCTACATGCGCCTCGTCATCGAGGACATCGGGGTAGGTCCACGCGGGCATCAGGCCATCAGCGTGGCGCATTACTTCACACAGAACGGCGATCTCTGCCAGGACCCGGAACTGTGTTTCGAATTGGTTCCATAAGGCGGACACATCGCATATGAGCCATTCCTGTTTCAGCAAGCGATCCCGCCGGTATACCAGGAAGTTTTCGAGAATGGTCCGGCTTCCGAGAATCACCGGCTGAAACGCGACCTCACCAAATTTGCGCGGATGTGGGACCGGAACCTTCAAGAGCAAGGCTTCGTGACCGCAGCCGCGCAACAACAAACCCACACCCAGGAGGCGAAGGCGTAAGCCTTCCCTCTCACAAGCCAATTTGAGCACTTCAGAAAAGGACGAACTTACATGTTTAATTTGAATCGCATCACCCTCATCGGCAACACCGGAGGAGACCCCAAGATCACGCCGAATGGTCCCACTACTCTTTCGCTGGCCACCAATGTCACTTGGACCGACAAGCAAACCAATGAACGCCGCACGCGCACGGAATGGCACCAGCTTGTTATTTGGAATGGACTTGGAAAATGGGCCGCCACACTCCCGAAGGGTATGCCGCTGTTCGTCGAGGGCGAGCTCGTCTACGAACGCTATCCGCGCAAGGTGGAGGCAACCATCGGAAAGAAAACCACCGAAGTGGAGGTCATGACCACGGTTCCCAAGATCAAAGTGCAACGGCTGATCCGGTTGGAGTCAGCCACGGATGCGCGTGGCGAACCGGAGGACACGGGAGAAGTTCTGTAAAAGCGAGACCAGTAGCGGGAGGGACGCGAGGCCCTCCCGTTCCTGAACCGGAAGGAAAAAGCAATGACAGCAGAACGTGTATCGTACGAAACAGAGATGAACCCGACCATCACAGAACGCGAGTACCGGG
>CAXUCT010000297.1:0-319 GCA_964249415.1 uncultured Bryobacteraceae bacterium
AGACAGAAGTAGAAGTAGAGCAAGTCGCCGCCGGGACAAAGACCCCCAAGAGCCCCTCAAAGATCTAAAGAAACGAACAAGGAGATTAACATGGCAACTGAAAAAGTGAAGGTCTACGAAGAACAAGAAAAGAAAAAGGGGTTGCCGCTCTTAGCTTGGCTGCTGCCACTGCTGCTACTTCTACTATTGGGCATTTGGCTGTTCAACCGTTCACGTCACGATGCTCCGGTCACAACCGCGGCAGTAGCCGATCAGACGAAGCCCGATGCATCTGCTCCCACCACATCACAGCCGCAGAATTGGACAGCAGCCAGCATTG
>CAXUCT010000297.1:329-904 GCA_964249415.1 uncultured Bryobacteraceae bacterium
GCCGACAGCATCCGGCAAAACGGCCGGGTGGGTTTTGGCGACAATGACGTTCACTTCGCTACCGCAAGCGCTAGTCTGGCGGGCGATTCGCAAGCCGTGCTCGATCAAACAGCGCAAGCTCTCCAGCAGAATGCGGATTGGAAGATGCGCATAGTCGGGAACACTGACTCGACCGGCTCGACGGACGCGAACAATCAACTTGCGCAACAGCGCGCACAAAGTGTTATGGCCTATTTGGTTGCTCATGGAGTTGATGCAAAACGGCTGGAAGTACAGGCCCAGGGCCAAAACCAGCCCGTGGCGAGCAATGCGACTGACACAGGTCGAGCGTTGAATCGCCGGGTGGAGCTGATCAAAGAATAGTTCCGGCCCTTGATCGATGTCGAGCGCGTCGCCAGGCAGGTGTTATATGCCCGGTGGCGCGCTCGTCGTTTAGCATCAACTTTCCATCCCTCGTTACCCGGCAGGGTGGTTCCACCTACTTTTTGTCGTAGACTTAGCTTCGTGCAAACTGACACTGCTAAATTAGCGGAGAGCCTTCGCATCGGGCTGAAGCCGGTGTGAACGGGAATCTC
>CAXUCT010000297.1:914-1659 GCA_964249415.1 uncultured Bryobacteraceae bacterium
AGAGAAGAATGATCGAATTCGCCGATACCAGCACCACTGCCCAGGTCTCCCATGAGCCGGCAAAGACAGCGTCATTGCTCACCCGCCGTATCTATGATGTTCTGGCGCCCGTTTACTCGCTTTCCACGCTCCTGTTCCATTCGCGTGCACACTCGCGGGCTTTGGCGGCCTGTTCGATACAGAATGGAACGCGCGTACTTGAAGTAGCAATGGGTTCCGGAGAGATGTTTCGACGTTTGGTTAGGGTGAATTTGGATGGTCACACCATCGGCGTTGATCTTTCGCCGAAGATGGCTGCTCATTCCCAGGCGAACGCGCGGCGCCGGTTCCCCGCCGCGTCGGCGCAATGCCAAGCCGCGGATGTCCGGTATTTGCCCTATCCCACGGGGCACTTCGACAGCTTGGTTTGTTGCTATCTGTTCGAGCTTCTTCCGGCGGACGATGTACCCGATGCCCTCCAGGAACTGCGGCGCGTGCTCCGTCCAGGCGGCCGCCTGACGACCATCCTGATCGCACAAAACAAGCGCAGCTTCAACGCCATGTACCGGGTCTGCTCGAAGGCTGTGCCGGCTTTTTGGGGACGTCAAATGGACGGATATGTAGCGGATCTACTTCCGCGCTGCGGATTTCACGTGGATATAGATGCTCACGTGCAGCAGCTCTTTTATAGTTCGCGCGTGGTTTCGGCAACAAACGCCCCCACTCGCTACAACGAAGCGAAGCTCGCTACGGCGCAAGCGCATCC
>CAXUCT010000297.1:1669-5998 GCA_964249415.1 uncultured Bryobacteraceae bacterium
CCTCATAAGTCGACAAAATGAGGTTGTAAACTAAAAGTAAGCACGCGTTTCAGGAGATTCAGATGATCCAGCTAACCAACACCGCAATCACCAAAGTCAGCGAGATATTGAACATGCAAGAGCCCAAGCCGGCCGGCTTGCGAATTTCCGTCGTTGGCGGCGGCTGCTCGGGATTCAGCTATTCGATGGCTTTTGAGAACACTCCCAACATGCTTGACAAGACCTATAACTTTGGCGATCTGAGCGTATTTATCGATCAAGCCAGCATGCTGTACCTGGATGGAGCGGAAGTAGACTACGTAGAGACTTTGGAAGGCTCGGGCTTCAAGTTCAACAACCCACAAGTGAAATCGACCTGCGGCTGCGGCAGCTCATTCAGCGCCTAGGCCACCCATTAGGTAACTCAAGCTTTATGGGCCGGAGGAGCTATTCGCGCCTCCGGCCCTTTGTGCGTCCAGATGACATGCCCTCTAATCTGCTAACCGAAGCACATCATCCGGCGTCCGTGGCTATCGATGCGCTGCCGACGGTGGAGATGCTGCGCGTCATCAATGAAGCGGATAACGAGATTGCCGGCGCGATTGCGGTTGAAGTTCCTCGCGTGGCGACTGCGGTGGACGCGATCGTTCAGCGGCTGGAATCCGGCGGGCGGCTGTTCTATATCGGCGCGGGTACTTCTGGACGGCTGGGCGTTCTGGACGCTTCTGAGTGCCCGCCCACTTTCAATACACCGCCCGATCTAGTGCAGGGTCTCATCGCCGGTGGCGACCACGCCCTGCGCCATTCTGTCGAGCGAGCGGAGGACGATCCCGAGCAGGGACAACGGGATTTACAAGAGCGAGGATTCAGTGCCTGTGATGCGCTGGTCGGTATCGCGGCGAGTGGACGAACGCCCTATGTGCTTGGGGCGCTCCGCTATGCCCGTTCGTTGGGGGCGCTGACCATTGGCCTGAGTTGCACGCCGCAATCTGAAGTCGCCGCTGCCGCCGAAATCGCTATCACTCCCGCGCCGGGGCCCGAAATTCTTACTGGTTCTACCCGCCTGCGCGCCGGTACCGCCACCAAGCTAGTGCTGAACATGTTGAGCACTGGCGTAATGATCCGCCTTGGCTATGTGTACGGAAACCTGATGGTGAACGTGCAGCCTACCAACAGCAAACTTACGGATCGCGCCCGCCGCATCATCGCCACCATCACCGGCGTGTCTTATGATGAAGCTTCCGAGTTGCTGACCGCAGCCGGTTCTGTGCGTACGGCAATCATGATGGGTAAACGCAAGCTGTCACGCAGCGAAGCGGAAGCTAAACTCTCGGCAGCAAGGGGCCGTCTGCGCGCTGCGTTGAATGAGTGAACGGACGGCCCGCGGCAACAGCAATCGATAGTCATGGACAAGTTCAAAATCGTAGGTGGCACGCCCTTGAGCGGCGAGTTGCCTGTGAGCGGTTCGAAGAACTCGGCATTGCCCGCTTTGGCTGCCTGCCTGCTGACAGAGGAGCCTGTAACGCTCCGCCGGATTCCACAGGTGAAAGACATTGGCACGATGGAGAGCCTGCTCGCTCATACGGGGGCGAAAGTGGACGACCGGGATGGCACTGTTCAGATTGAGGCCAAATCGCTCGATCGGCCTGAAGCTCCCTACGAAGTGGTGAAAACCATGCGCGCTTCCAGCCTTGTTCTAGGTCCGCTGGTTGCTCGTACGGGACGAGCCCGTGTCTCCATGCCAGGAGGTTGTGCGATCGGCGCGCGGCCCATCAACCTGCACGTTACGGCTTTGGAACAACTCGGCGCCACGATTGAGCAGTCGCATGGCTACGTGGAAGCACAAGCGCCCAATGGCCTGCGCGGAGGGACCATTCAATTTGATCGCATTACGGTGACCGGCACGGAAGATGTACTCATGGCAGCGGTGCTCGCGCGCGGCGAGACGGTGATTCGCAATGCCGCTCGCGAGCCCGAGGTGAAGGATTTAGCCGAACTCCTTTTGGCGATGGGCGCGAAGATTGAAGGCGCCGGTTCTTCCGTTATCAAGGTGCAAGGCGTGGAGCGTCTTCATGGCACGGAGCACACCATCATTCCGGATCGCATCGAAGCCGGCACATTCTTGCTCGCGGCCGCCATCTCGCAAGGTGATGTCCTGGTGACGGACTGCAACGCGGACCACGTCGCGGCTCTAGTTGTAAAAATGCAGAAGGCCGGAGCGGAAGTAGAAGAGGTCGCTGGAAACGCTCTGCGCGTTCGTTGTTCTGTGCGGCCTAGAGCCACCGACGTGACGACAGAAGAGTACCCTGGTTTCGCGACGGATTTGCAAGCGCAATATATGGCATGGATGACGATCGCGCAGGGGATTAGTTTTGTTACCGAGACGATTTTTGAGAACCGCTTCATGCATACGCAGGAACTCGCGCGCATGGGCGCCAACATCCGCATTGAGGGGCGGCAAGCGATTGTCGCGGGCGAAGACGTGCTGATGGGCGCGCAGGTTCTTGCCTCTGATCTGCGCGCGAGCGCTTCGCTGGTTCTGGCGGCGCTGGTTGCGCAAGGGGAAACGATCATCGACCGCGTCTACCATATGGATCGAGGCTATGAACGCATCGAACAGAAACTGGCGGCGGTTGGAGCGCGCATCGAGAGAATTACATGAGCACGCCTCCCAAACACCACAGCCAAGGCTTTCTGGCGATTGTCCAGGATGCTAAGACAAGAATTCGCGAGATCGATATAGAAGAGTACAAGCGGTTGCTGGAAGCTGGTGGTGCGGGTCAGCTTGTCGACGTTCGCGAGGATCACGAGTGGGAAACTGCCCATGCAGCCGGCGCCATTCATCTCAGCAAGGGCATCATCGAACGGGATGTGGAGAAGACATTCCCCGACAAGAACACGAAGCTTGTGCTCTATTGCGGTGGGGGCTATCGGTCGGCTCTCGCGACCGACAACATTCAGAAGATGGGCTATACGAACGTGATTTCGCTTGATGGCGGCTGGCGAGCGATTGAAGCGTCGGGACTGCCGTTGGAGAGCGGTCTTTAGTCGTGGAAAAGCGTTCAGCACGGTTCCCGAGTAATTGCCGAATCAGATACCCGGGTGTCGGTTAACCTTCCTCAGCAGCTCTGGGAGGAAGTCAATCGGATTGCCGGCGAGCAGAACTGGTCGATCAGCCAATCTATCGTGTTTCTGGCAAGCGTAGGGGCCGAATCGCAGCGTAGAGCAGAGGCCAACCTTAAAGCGCGCTATGATGCCTTCATAAACGAAGGCGACCCGGAGGCACAGACCCGTGCAGGCCGAGAGATGATCCGCGCGATCGTCGGGCCTGAGGCCATTGCTAAGGATTAACTTCTCAGAGCTTCCAACCGCAGTCTGGGAACATTTAATGCAGCGGGCTGCGGAGAGGAGAATACCATATGCCGACCTGCCGTCGCTCGGAACGATGGAAACTCACAAATCCACAGGCCCCTGAAGGCAACTGGTGGAAAGATTTCGGGTCGTTCAAACTGTGCGGCACGTCTGAGCTGCCCAAAACGATTCTCATGTCTTATATGAAGCCTACGGCGAGGAAATCGAGTAGCCATTGACTTGGTACGCGGCATTCAACTCGCTGAACGAGACCGCGCACAAAGACGGACTCGATTCTGAGGGTAAGTCTCTAGTTTAGGCGCGGAGCGCGGGTTCCAATGTTCTCGCAACGCGCAGCAATGCCGCTTCGCCGAATGGCCGGCTGACGAGTTGGAGGCCAATCGGTAAGCCGCCCGCGGTCTTGCCGCACGGCATCGATAAAGCCGGTTCACCCAGATAGTTGATGGCGCGAACCAGCCGCGTGCAGGCCATGCGCGTGTCCTCTTCGATTCCGCCGATTCGGGCCGTTAGGTCTTCGATGCGAGGCGCGGTGATAGGTGTCGTTGGCGTTGCTAATATATCGATCTTTCGCCACAGCGCGTCGAAGTCACGTCGGTAAAAGGTACGCAAGCGCTGCGCGTTCACGTACTCGTGAGCGGCAATCAGCTTGCCTTGCTGGATCAGCGGCCACACGTCGTCGCCGAACAGCTTCCCGTCTGTTTGCTGCGCGTACAATGCAGCGGTCTCGGAAAGTTGAATCACGCGGGCAGCTGCATTGATCTCGTTCAGATCGGGAATCTGCACTTCGATCAAAGTTGCGTCCAGACGCTCCATTTCGGAGATCGCGCGCTTCACGGCTGCCGCAACTTTTTCATCGACACGGTCGAAAAAGAAGTTTTTCGGCACGCCGACGCGCACACCTTTGAGATCGGAAGCCAATGGCAAGTTGAATGAATCGGGGCCGGCGATCGCGTTCATGGCGAGGGCGCAGTCTTCGAC
>CAXUCT010000298.1:0-5994 GCA_964249415.1 uncultured Bryobacteraceae bacterium
GGGCGCAACTGGCTACACATAATAGCTTGACTTGTGCTAGCCGGCCTCTACTGTTGACGAGGCCACACCGAACCTGCTTTTCATTTCGTAGAAGACAGCACCCAACTCACATAAACGATGGTTGCAGCCGATTAGGCCGAAGACTTTGCCCATGGCACTATCGCAAGGAGTGGATCGAGTACTTTTGGCAGCCGGTACTTCTCGGAACTCGTTAGGGCAGGCACAAAACGAGCAGAGCATTCGAGAATGTATTTCGAGAACTCGGGAGACCAAGGATTGTGCAGTTCCGTTCTCGATTGAGAGCGCTCTGATTTATCTTCGTTTGCGCAACCGGCGTCGGCAGGAATCGGGGTGTGTACCGGAAACGCGAGAAGCCAGCTTGACGTCAATATCTGAAATGCGGATGTGTCTGATTCTTCTCACTGCTCTGGGCCTTCAGGCTCAGCGGCCTGAGTACGACTTCTACCGTGATGGACGGGACAAGAGGCCGGAGGCATATGCTGAGGAACTCCGCAAAGCCGGGGTGCCGGAGAAGGAGATCGCGCGGAGGCTCGACTTCTTCGCAACCATCGAACCGAGCTTGAGGCGGATCGCTGGAACCGCTTCTATGGCGATTCAGGGAGTCAGTACAACCGAGAACCGAATGCCTTTCTCACCCAGGTGGTTCGCGGGATGAAGCCAGGTGTGGCGCTCGACTACGCCATGGGCGATGGCCGCAACTCACTTTACCTTGCGAAACTCGGGTGGACAGTTTATGGCTTCGACATATCGGAAGTCGGCGTTAATGCGGCGAGACAGCACGCAGCCGGGCTGGGCCTGAAAATCGATGCCGTAGCTACCGCGGATGCCAACTACAACTTCGGGAAGGATCGCTTCGATTTGATCCTGTTCAGTTGGTCGATGCCGCTCGTTGATGTTCGCAAAGTATCGACGCGCTTAAGCCCCGGAATCTGCCGATTCTGTGTTCGGATGCGTCTGCGGCGCCACCATTCCATTCATAGACGAGGAAACGGTTGTTCATCCTTTGAGGAAGCCCCGCGCTTTCAGGAGAGCGGTTGATCCTTCTTATCCCAGCAACGCAAATGTCCCCAGATGCCTCTGCCATTCCCTAAATAGTTGGGAACCACTCAGGGTGCTACGAGGACATCATGGACTCGACAATCAAAGCGCCACCCGCGACCATCATCAATGAACAGCCCATCCGTGTGCGCGAGGCTTCGGTCTTCCTTGGCGTCAGCCCGCAAACGGTGTATCTTTGGGTTGAGCGAAAGCAGATTCCCCATCTCCGCGTGATGGGCCGCAACATCCGTTTTTTGAAATCGGAGTTGGAGCCCTTCCGCGCGCAATTCAAACAGGAGGTGGAGAATTGGCAAGACCAGTGAGCATGATGGGGGCTTATATCACCGCGACGGGTCGAAGGTGTGGTGGATGCGGTACCGCGATAAGACCGGTATTCGCCAACGGGAATCGACTCTTACCGAAGACTGGGGCGATGCGCAGAAGTGCCTCAGAGAGCGTTTACAAGCCCGAGACAACAATACACTGCCCGCGCTGCGTCGTGGGCACGATCTCGCTTTTGGGGAATGGGCGGATTTTTATTTGGAAAATTTTTCCAAGCCCCCGTTTCGAGCGCTGAAAACCCATGAGGTGAACCAGCGTGCGCTGAAGCACCTGAGAAGCATGTTCGAGAAAACCAAACTCGCCGAGCTGACAGCAGACGATATCGAGATGTACCTTCGTAGGCGACTCAAGGAGCGAGTGCGGGTAAGAGCAAGGGGTGGTTTTGTGGAAAAAGGTGTACTCAAGGCAACGACGGTACATCAGGAATTGCGAGTGCTGCGTCGCATGCTGAATGTGGCCGTGCGCAAAAAATTCCTATTCGCGAATCCATGAGCAGGGGTCGAGTTTCCGGCGAGAGTCGATGGGTTCTTCCGGCCGCATTACGTGGCTTGGTCTGAACAACAGAAGATCGAGTTCAGCGCGCCCGGCTACCTGCGCAACGTCATCCGGATCGTCACCGAAACCGGACTTCGGATTTACAAGGAGCTCACTCCGATGAAGAAGGAGCAACTTGATCTGGAGAATCGGACTGTATGGATTCCGGACTCGAAGACGCCCAATGGCGTCGCCGAAGTTCCCTTGACAGAGATTGCGGCCGAAGCATTCCGGAGTCAATTCGCGATCTCAGGGCCAAGCGAGTATCTGTTTCCAAGCGATGAAAACGCCGACGGTTATCAGAAGACGTTCAAGACCGTTTGGCATGCCACATTGCGAAGGGCAGGTGTCCGATACTTCCGCATATACGATCTCCGCTCGACTTACGCCACCCGGCTCAGCGCCGGGGGTGTGGCGGACGAATGGGTCACGCAGTTGCTCCGGCAAGGCGATGCGAAGGTATTCAAGAAATACTCGCAAATGAAGTTGCAGATGAAACGAGAGGCGCTCGCCAAATTGAACCGTCAAGCCAATGAAGGCGGTCTGAGTTTTGGCACAGCTCAGCCAAACTGAGAGGGGTTTTGACACAGTTATGGCACAGTTGAGGCAAAGGACAAGCGAAGTCGAGGGACAAGCGATCAATCAACTCTTTTGGAATCAACGAGACGTTTGGTCGGGGCGGCGGGATTCGAACTCGCGACCCCCTGCGCCCAAGGCAGGTGCGCTACCAGGCTGCGCTACGCCCCGACTGTACTGCTTCTCTTGCATTCTAATTCAAGCTGATCTCAAACTCCCCAGGCGATCAAAGTGTTCTACAGGCCGGCAGCTGTTCAGGCTCGCACAACCAAAGTTCTGGCTGTCGTCGGCAGTAAGCCCGCCGGCTCTTCCCGCCAACATCGTTAACCCCTCCAAATTGCAAGGAGTGATCGGCCGTTTAGCGCCCAGAAGAGAGGGGAAGCTCGCCAAATTCACCCAGCTGTTCCGGTCGGATCGTAGCAGTAACTCTGCGCGCATCCTCTGCAGCCACTCGCCGAAGTCGACGGTTCAGAACCGTCGTAGCCGAGGTTCGGGATGCGCCGCGCTCTGTATTTAGGGTGTTTCCGCTCATCTGCGGGCGTTGTATTTGCGCTTCTGCGGTATCGGCGAAATCGTTGTGACTAGTCAAAACGCCAGCAGCCGCTCGCCCTCGCGCACAAGATCTTCTACTTGCGGCAGAATCGCGTCCTCTAACTGTGGACTGTACGCGACCCAGGTATCGAGCGCTCCTACGCGCCCCACGGGTGCGTCCAGATCAGTAAACAACTCGTTGGCCACGCGCGCCGCCAGTTCGGCGCCATAGCCCCATGAGAGCGTATCCTCGTGGGCGATCATCACGCGGCTCGTTTTCGCGACTGATGCTTGGATGGCCGCCCAATCATACGGCGAAAGCGTTCGTAGATCGATCACCTCCACTGTAACTCCGCGTCTGCGTTGCTCAATCTGCAAAGCCGCTTGCAGTGACTTTTGCACCAGAAAGCCGTAAGTAACAATCGTCAGGTGCTGGCCGGGCTTGACGATCTTGGCTTTACCGAACGGAATTGTAAACTCCGTTCCTGGGTGCGGGGCCCGGTTGTAAGGCTCGCGGTAGAGTTTTTTATGCTCCAGAAAAAGCACCGGATCATCACAACGAATGGCGGTACGCAGAAGGCCGCACGCATCCAGTGCGTTAGAAGGGAACACCACCCGCAAACCTGGAATGTGAGTAAACGTCACTTCGCCAGACTGGCTGTGATAAATAGAACCGCCGGTCAGATAGCCGCCAATGGGAACACGCACCACCATGGGACAAGAGAACCCGTTGTTTGACCGCCAGCGGAAGTTCGCTACTTCGTCGCGCAACTGCATCATCGCCGGCCAGATGTAATCAAAGAACTGAATTTCCGGCACCGGCTTCAAGCCGCGCACCGCGAGTCCCACAGCCCGCCCAATAATAGCCGCCTCCGCAATGGGCGTATTAAAGCAGCGCCCGCTGCCAAACTCCCGCTGCAAACCGGCAGTGGCCTTGAACACGCCCCCTTTGCCCTTGACCTCCTCAAGCGACTCCTCGCGACTGCAATCCGCCACATCTTCGCCAAACACCAGCACCCGCGCATTGCGCCGCATCTCTTCCGCGAGCGTCTGATTGATGGCGTCGATCATCGTGCGCGGTTCGCCGCCAAACTGAGGCGCTACGTCGAAGGCGGCGGAACACGGATCGACATCTTCTGAATACAGGAACTTAAAAACAGAGTTACGCGTCGGCGGCGCTTCACGCAACACACGTTCTGTCGTAGCCGCCACCTCTTCCTCGATCCCGCGCGTCATGAGCTCCAGATCAGACCGGCTCAGATATCCTTCACTGACCAAAAACTCGGGAAAGGTTATCAACGGATCGCGGGCTGCCTCTCCCTGGCGCTCCGCCTGTGTCTTATATAGGCGCTCGTCGTCAGATAAGGAATGCGAGTACGGCCGAATGACGGCAGCATGCACCAGTGCTGGCCCGTGCCCGCGACGGCAGTAATCCACTGCGCGTTTCATGGCCCGGAACGATTCCACGAAATTGGTGCCATCCACCTCCACGCGCAGCAGTCCGGGAAAACCTTCCAGCAAACGGGCAATATTGCCACCGGCTGTCTGCCGTTCGACAGGCACCGAGATCGCGTAACCGTTATCTTCCACCAGCACAATCAGCGGAAGGCGATCCAGGCACGCTGTGTTCATGGCCTCCCAAAACTCGCCTTCACTCGTTGCACCCTCGCCTGTGCAGACCAAAGTGACATCGTCGGCACCGGCGCCGCTGTAACTCTTTCCATGCGCGCAGCCCATTGCTTGCACAAATTGCGTACCCGTCGGCGACGATCCTGTCACAATGTGCAATCGCGCTGAAGACCAATGCGAGGGCATTTGGCGACCGCCCGAACTCGGATCGCGCGCCGCTCCTACAGCCTGCAGCAGCATGTCCTCCGCCGTCATCCCCAAGGTCAGCGCCAAAGCCCGATCACGATAGTACGAGAAGACCCAATCCTGGCCCGGTCGCAGCGCCAGCCCCGCAGCGGTCTGCACCGCTTCATGTCCCGCGCCGCTGATCTGGAAAAAGATCTTACTTTGACGCTTCAGCAAGATCTCGCGATCGTCCAAGCAGCGCGACAAATACATGATGCGGAACGCCCGGATGAGGATCTCCCGATCCACTTCCTCCTCCAAACCGGAGTCAGCGTGGGGCGATCGCAATGGCGGAGTTTGCACAGTCACGACTTGTTCATTATCTCCCGCCTCACTTTGACGTGCACTGCCCCGGCCAGCCCGCAACCGAACGTCGAAACGAGTCCGATCTCGCATGCATCCCAGGCGACATGCGGCTTTCCTTAAGCGCCTCCATTCTCGTCGCCGCGGCGACGTGTTTACCAGCGCAGGACACCACCATTCACGCCACTGTTCCGATCGTCGTCCTCCCCGCTACAGTTACGGACGCCAAGGGCCACTTTACCTACGGCCTGGAAGCCTCTGATTTCTCCCTTCTCGATGAGGGCAAATCGCGCGCTGTTCGCGTGGATAGCCCCGATTCCGGCCTTGCTCCGCTTGCGTTAGTCATTCTGATCGAAACGAGCGACGTCTCGCGCTCAGCGCTGCTGAAGATTCAAAAGGCCGGAGCAATGGTCCAGCAATCCGTTGTAGGAGCAGATGGCCAGGCCGCGGTTATTACGTTCTCAGACCAGGTAAGCGTTGTGCAAGGCTTCACTAATAAGACGGACGAAATGGCGGATGTCTTTCGCGATCTCCAATCTTCTGATACGGGAGAAGCGCGAATGCTGGACGCCCTCGATAAAGCATTGAGTATGCTTGGGAATCGACCCGCGCCGGCTCGTTCGGGCATCCTCATTATCGGGGAAGCCAAGGATCGCGGCAGCCAAATCAAGCTTAAGGATCTGCTCTCAAAAATTGAGCGATCGGCTGTGACTATCGACAGCCTGACGTATTCCGCTTACCTCACTCCGTTTACTACGAAAGCCTCCGAGTACTCTCCGCCGGAAGGGCGCGGCT
>CAXUCT010000299.1:0-2692 GCA_964249415.1 uncultured Bryobacteraceae bacterium
ACGCGGTCTTCCTCATGCACGGGGGTATTCTCTTCGGGCGTTTTTTCTTCGCGCTTCTCTTCGTGGTATTCCTGCTCGGTGTTGAGCGCCCACAGGTTGTCGCGGCTGCGCACGCCATCGATGATGTTGTCCACCGCCGTCATGGCCGTCAGCATCGAGTGGTCCTGGTTGTTGTACTTGTGCATCCCATTGCGCCCCACCAGAAACAGGTTGTCAAACTCGTTCATCCACGAGATCACTTGCCCAAACCGGTCGTAGGTCCCAAAATACGCCGGATACGTCTTGGGCATGTGGATCACGGTCGCGTCCTCCACGTCCTCCGGGTCCAGGATGTTCATCGACGCCAGTTCCGCCTTCGCTAGCGCAATCATCTCGGCCTCGCTCTTATGCCACAGCGCATCCGTGTCGTTGCAGAAGTACTCCAGCCCAATCCAGATCTTGCCCGGCTCCGCCACCATGAACGGACTCCAGTTGTTGAAGATCTGCAAGCGCCCCACCAGCACGTCCGGCTCCTGGATGTAGATCCAGTTGTCCTCCACCAGCTTGCCCGAATCGTCGCGCAGCTTGATGCGCTCGCACAACACCCCCACCGTGATGAAGTCGCGGTACATCAGCCCATCTGAAATCTCGCGCACCGCAGCGGGCGCCGGTGGCTGCAAGTCCCCCACCAACTCCTTCACCGGCATGGTCGAGAAGAAGTAATCCCCCGTAAAGCGCCGCGTTTCCCCCGTCTCGGAGTTCCGCGCCACCACTGCCGTAACGGTACGATCGGCGTCCCTACCCGTGTGCTCAACCGTCTCCACATTCCAGTCCGTCAGGATCTCGCCGCCCCGCTGCTTCACCCGCTTCGCCACTTCCTCCCACATCTGCCCCGGCCCATACTTGGGATACAGAAAACGCTCAATCAGCGACGTCTCCACATCCTTCTGCGCAAGGTCGCCGCTCCCCTTCTGGCTCCCTCTCATCTGCGACAGCATCTTCTTCACGATGTGCGTCAGCGTCTTCCAGATCGACAGCCCTTTAATCCGCTGCGCTCCCCATTCCGCGCTGATCTGGTTGCACTCAATCCCCCACACCTTCTCCGTGTAGCTCTTGAAAAACGTCAGATACAGCTCGCGCCCGAAACGGTTGATAAAAAACTGCTCCAGGTTCGTCTCCGGCTTGATCGGAAACAGCACCGAGCGAATGTAGCTCAACCCGATCTTGACCGTCTTCCACAGCCCCAGCTTCTTGAGCGTGTCCCCGCTCAGCGTAATCGGATAGGCAAAAAACTGGCGCATAAAGTAGATGCGCGACTTGCGGTTCCGCACCAGCATCACTTGCTCGTCGCGCTCCGGATCCGAGGGCTGCGCGTGCGCCGGCACCCGCGTCGTCTGGCGCTGGTAGGTGATCTCGGCGTGCTCCCCTTCTACAGCCTCCATCGGCAAGATCTTCAGCCACCACTGCATCACCCGGTCCGACTTCGAGAAAAAACGATGACCCCCAATGTCGATCCGGTTCCCTTTATAGTTCACCGTCCGCGAGATCCCCCCCATGTAATCGCACTTCTCCAGCACCACCGGCATGATCCCGGTCCGCGTCAATAGCTCAAACGCCGCCGTCAACCCCGCCGGCCCCGCTCCGATGATCACTGCCCGCTTCCCGCGCTCTTTTGTCGTCTCCATAAAACCCATCCCCAGTCTACGAAAGCTTCGTTGTTCTTAAAATTCAGTGAAGGCTTAGCGCCCGCGCTTAGAAATACGCCCCGACGCGGACAACTCGCCGTACAATGCTACCCACTCATCCCGGACTGGCGCCCAGTGATATCGCTTGACTTCCTCGATGCCCCGTTCCGTAAGACGCTCCACTAAATCTTCGTCCTCGAGTAGTTCTATCGCTCTCGCCGCCAGCGCCTCATGATCGTTCAGATCCACCAGAAGAGCCGTCTCGCGATCTCTCACGATGTAGGGAATGCCCCCAGCCTTCGTGGCTACGATCGGAAGACCGGAAGCCATGCACTCGAGCAGCGACACCGGCATATTGTCAATATTCGGACTCGTTAAGTAAACATCGACGGCATTGTAAAGATCCGCTATATCCTCATGGGCCACACGACCAATAAATCGGACGTTGCGCAGTTTAAGATTAGTTGCCAGTTGCTCTAAAGCGGGCCGCTGATACCCGTCGTGTGCCACCGTGAGGCTGGCCTCCGGATAACGCTGCTGGATGATTGCGAAGGCGCGAAGCGTGCACTCAATGTTATACAGCGGCTCCAGGCCGCGATTGCTCAAGAAAATGGGCCGCAACTTACGCCGCTTCCGATACCGGAACCAGCTCACGTCGATGATGTTGAAGATGGAACACGCCCGGATTCCATACCTGCCAAAAACATCCACCAGGAACCCCGAAGGACTCACAATGCAATCAGACAAGCTGAGCGTCGGCTTCGCCGTGCGCCACTCCGCCAGATGCTGCTCCGCCTGCCCATCGTGGTAATGCACGACCAGCTTCTTGCGATAAAGCTTCCCTATCAGCAGCGCTGGAATCGTCCACAAGCTATAGGAAGAAAGACCAGCGGTGAAAATATGCAAAATCTGGTGCCTCGGGATTATCCAAATCAGCCGCGCATTGTACACAACGAAGCTGACCGCCGTTCGTAGATAAGGCACCTTGCGTATCCACGCCAGCGGCTTGGGCATCGGCTGATCTAAAG
>CAXUCT010000299.1:2702-5994 GCA_964249415.1 uncultured Bryobacteraceae bacterium
GGAAAAACGTCATCTGAATCGATGGCGATCCTCTAAGCACCGCCAACAGATCCGCTGCCTGCACGGATTGACCGCCTACGATTGACGGCGAGGGAGCAATCAGCAGAACACGAATCGGCTTCGCGCCCAGCTCCCGTTCTCTGCCGGGTGCCGATCCGCGGGGTATTTCGGCTTCCTTTGGAGGACTGGTGGTCGTAAGCAAACTCAACCCACCTGTCTTACCGCTTCGTTCGCCGCCGCTGATCCAGCCGGCTGCGCCGCAGGAGCGCTTGATGAGACCCGCACGTCCTTCACTAAAACGCGCGCCGGGTTCCCAAGGGCGAGCGCATACGGCGGAATATCCGTCACGACAACGCTGTTCACCCCAATAATGGCGCCTTCACCCACCGTGACGCCCTTCATGATGCAAGCGCCTTGTCCCAGCCAGGCGCTCCGGCCAATCCTCACCGGCTTAATCTCGTCAGGAGGCGGCGGAAGATCGAGAGCCCGAGCTTTCGCATCGCGAGGATGGGCATCGCTATCTACAATCCGAACGTTGTCCGCAATATTCACATCGTCTTCAATCACGACTTCCTTATTCACCGTGAAGAACACGTTATGACCCAGGTCTACGCGATCGCCTATGATCAGTTTTGGATTGTCAAAAATTCGGCCGCTCCCCACGCCCAAGTGGCCGAATATGTTTACATCGTCACCCAGGTAGATCTCTGCATGCCCGGTGATGTCAGGTAGTGCGTAAAGAGAAAGATTCTTGCCAACTCGCGTACAGCGGCTGCGAAACGCCGGCTCGCGATAGAAGTAGTTCAGCATCCACTGAACCACGAACCGGATCGCGAATGGCAGCGCGTATAGACCACGGTAGACCGGCCGCAAAAACGACGGCACCGGCAAATTAGAACGTAGCAGTCCTTTAATCACGCCACGCGCCGCCCGGTAGAACGGAGTCTCTCCGCGCCGCACTTTTAGACTTAGATTCTCAATAAATCCCATGAGCGTACTTCAAGCCGCGATTGCTTCTGGAACTCGCGCACTGCTCTTTCGAAAGAACAAATAAGTCGCGATCGTCACGAATGTATCTAAGAGAATGCCCGTGAGCGACACCGCTGCCGGCGCCCACATCAGCCACAGCAGAGGGATTAGCAGGACAAAGTTCAAAACCGCAGTCTGCAGAACAATCCGCGACCACTCCTTCTCATAACCAAACCCGAGCATATAGAACGTCGAGTAGCTAGTCTGAAGGGCCAGCAGAAAAGGGCTGAAGGCCAGTATGCGTAACAACGGAATCGTCGGAAGGTACTTCGCGCCGTACAGGAGTCTGATGATCGGAGAAGCCCCTGCCAAAAGCACCACGCCGCCCACAAAGAAAGGTGCCGCTAACATCAGGGCGTACTTGCGTACAAAAGCGATCGCATTCTCGCGCGAGTTAAAGGCCATGTGACTGATATGCGGGTATAAAGCAGTCACGACCGGCGATACCAGCGTTCGTAATGCCACAATCAGCCGATACGCTCCTATGTAATACGCAACATCTGTGGGCCCGGCGCGCAACCCCAGTATGAAAATATCTGTGGAAGTTGTCAGTGTATTGGCAGCAATAGACAAAAACACCGGCCAGCCTTCGAGCAAAGCGGTCCAGACTTCGCTCATCTTGGGCACGATCCACTTCACCGGCGTCGAAACAAACACCGTCCATAGCCCCACCACGCCCGCCACGACCATTGAGCCCGACTGAAAAGCCGCCGCCCAAAGATAGTCGGCATCACGATGTACGAAGGCGAAGATCAGACCCAGCGAAAGCAGTTTTGCGCAGAGATCCCGCCAGACCAGATTCTCCATTTTCTGCAGCCCTTGGAAAAGCCACAACGGGAAGAGCAGGTCACCGATGACCAACAGATAGCTGATGCAAAACAGCGGCAGGTTAGCACGCATTTTGGGGGTGGCCATCACAATGGACAGCATCACCGCAAAGCCGAAGATGGTCAAAAAAACCTTGGCCGCCATCACCGAGCTAAAGATGCGTGAAATCTCCACCGGATCGTCGCGATGGATGGCTATCCGCCGCGTTGCCGTCAGATTGAACCCGTAATCCACCAGGCTCATGAAGTACCAGTTAAAAGAGGTTGCAAAGGCGATGAGCCCGAAATGATCCGTGCTCAGTACGCGCGACAGATACGGCAGCACCAGCATCGGCGCCACGTATGTGCTGATTTGCACGACAAACAGAGCCGCCGTGTTTTTTACCAGCCGGTGAGCAATGAGCTTGCGGACATCGATAAGCCGAATCATGTGAATACCGGACCGCGCTAAGCGGCGCTGTCTGGCGCGGCCCTATCCATTCTTCTCTTGCACCGCATGATAGAGCGCTGGACACTCCGTTTCGAAAACGCTCCGCTGTAAAGGGGCTCCCGCACCCACTCCGCTGCCCAAAATCGCCGACAGAAAATCCTGGGTGGGACCATTCTTCGATGTCGGCCTGAAATCAAACGTAATCTCAGCAGCCTCCGGGTAGCGCGCGAATAATTGCCGAAGACACTGCTGCTCAATACGGCGGGAAAAGGCACGGCAGCTCATAACCCACGTGTGAACATGAACACGGCTTCCCTCGTTCCTGCCACGCAAAACCGCCACTTTCCCCAGCGGTCCGAACTTGTCCTGATAGGAAATAGCCACCGCAAAGCTGTTTGGTCGCTGAACAAGCTCATGCCACTCCGCGTCTGTGTAGCGAATCCCATTCAGATTGAACTGGTTCGTCTTGTTGACCAGTTCCACTACCCTTCTATCGGAGGCAGGAGGGTTGTACTCCAGGGTAATAACGGCTTCGGCCGTCGCCAGAAAATCTTCCGCCGAGCCTGCATTCTCGCTTACACGCGCCAGCTCCTGGTTCTGCCGGATACTCTGAAGACGGTAGGCGTCCTCCTCCGACAGCCGCGCCTTGCCGAACAAGTCGCGCAATCGCCGTAAAAACGCGAGTCCGGCGGCGTAGTCGCCCTTCGGAAAAGCGATGCACTCCACCCCCGGATGCGCCGCCCGGACCTCTTCGAGCTCCATCGGGCTATCGTCTATAAACACTACGCTGTCCGCGCCAATATTCCACGCCTTCAGGATGCGGGCCACCGAGCCCGACTTCGCCTCCCAATGCACCTCCGCCGGAAACATTTTGTCCCGCGCGATGGCCAAATCGGATCGCGAAAGCGCTCGCTCCACTGTCTCGGACGAGTTCTTGCTGGCGATCGCGATCAAAACTCCTTGGTCCGCAAGCCCCTGCAGAAACTGCTGGTAGAGACCGTGCAAT
>CAXUCT010000300.1:0-3110 GCA_964249415.1 uncultured Bryobacteraceae bacterium
ACGCTAAGACGACATGATTCGATCGACGCTAATATGAAGTTCGCTGTATACCGCTTCGTGAGATGGTGTTATGACAGCATCGAACGACTCAACTGAACCGACAATGACGAATTCGTGATCATAAGGAGCGGGGACGGCCGATAGCCCGCCCGGCTCGATCCAGGCGAATGGATTCCTGTAACTATCCTGATCTAGGAGTTCCAGTGGTGTCCCATAACCATAGACCTTATCTGCATAGGCGTCCCGATCAGCACGAGCCGCAAGTTCCGAGGGATCCGAAGGAAGGGATTTAGGCGTCCGTATTTATTTTGCCATTCATTCGCTATTTTTTTATTTGCGATGTCCAGCATCGAATCGTGTAGTGCGTCGTGACTTGATGAGCGATTTCCAATCTGTCCGTGCAGACACGTACCAATTGAACTGCTCAAGGCGATTAAAGAAAAAAGTTAAACTAAGCCCAGGTTTTCGCATATACTCGCCTCGGTTTGTGGATTTAGTATTCCGATTCGTTCGTCTTGTCAACCATAAAAACGACACCGTGAAAACGACGCATCTTTTCTAAACTTCTTCTTACGTCCGGCGCCATTTCCCCATTCCAATAAATCCCGGTTCCGCACCGCTATAATCGATTCTTTCCGCCGTCCGCATGGTCGCATCATCCTCAATAGACTGGTTCCCACTCTGGCTCAGCCTGCGCGTCGCCGCCCTGGCTACCGTCTTTGTGGTCGCGTTCGGCACGTTCTTTGCTTACCTGCTATCTCACAAGAACTTTCGCGGGAAGAACCTGGTGGACACACTTCTCACGCTCCCGTTAGTCCTTCCTCCGACCGTCCTCGGCTACTATCTGCTGGTAGTTTTAGGCCGCAATTCGATCCTCGGCCGAATGTATGAAACGGTCGTGGGACATCCATTCGTGTTCACCTGGGAAGCCGCCGTGGCCGCCGCGTTTCTCCACTCGGCTCCCATCTTCATCCGCGCTGCACGAGCCGTCCTCGAAACCGTCGATTACCGCTTCGAATGGGCCGCGCGCAGCTTGGGCGCTTCGGAGTGGCGCACGGTTTGGGGAGTAACGCTGCCTCTGGCTCGCCGCGGTCTAAGTTCACTGGCCGCGCTCAGCTTCGCCCGCTCACTGGGCGATTTCGGCATCACTATCATGGTCGCGGGAAACATACCAGGACGCACTCAGACCCTCTCGGTTGCCATCTATGACGCGGTCGAGTCAGGTAACGGCCGTCTCGCCCGCATTCTCGTCCTGGTAGTCTCCTTCACCGCGTTGGCCCTGCTTTGGCCTGCGACCTATTTTTCCCGAGGCGCACGTCTGGGCAGTGCAGCGGGATGAGTCCGGCCCATCCACCCGCCAACGCGGTCAGTACCAAGCTCGTAAAACGTTATCCGGCAAGTCCTGGTTCCCCATCGTTCGTGCTCGACGTTGACCTGGAAAGCCCCGGCGGTGTAACTGTTCTTCTTGGTCCAAGCGGGGCTGGAAAATCGCTGGCCTTAAATTGCATTGCCGGTTTCGTTCGCCCCGACGAAGGACGCATTCTCATCCATAACGAGTTGTTCTTCGATGGCGCTACCCGTGTCTCCGTTCCCCCGGAGCGGCGCCGCTGCGGCTACGTCTTCCAGGATCATGCACTGTTTCCGCATATGACGGTGCGCGAAAATCTCCGCTTTGCCGCTTCTGTTGCGCCCAAGGACGCTCATCGGGGCTTGCATCTGCACCGCCGCATCAATGAGCTTCTAGAAAGCTTCGAACTCGCCGACCTCGCTGGCCGTAAGCCGGCTCAGTTGTCCGGAGGCCAAAGGCAACGCGCCGCCATTGCCCGCCTACTCATGAGCGAGCCGAGGCTGCTCCTGCTCGATGAACCGACCCGTGGTCTTGATGCTCGGCTGCGAGAGGCCTTTTACGACATTCTCCGTAACACGCTTCAGCGCTTAGGCGTTCCTGCCATTCTGGTCACACACGACCTCGATGAGTGCTTCGAACTCGCTGACTTCGTCTGCTTAATGGACCGCGGCCGGTTCGTGCAGGCCGGTCCTCGCGACCAAGTCTTCGCAAAACCTGCCAGCGCCAAAATCGCCCGCTCTCTCGGGGTTTACAACATTGTTCCCGCCACGGTTGCCGCCCTAGATCCCAGCCGCAATAGCAGTAAGATTCAAGTTTTTGACGCCGAAATCCAAGGTCCCTACCTTCCCGGTCACCTGATCGGCGACGGTGGCTTCCTCTGCGTTCGGGCGTCGGAAATAGCAGTGCTCCCAGAGAATGGAGGCCCGCCCGCCGGTGAACTGCTGCTCCCACTCGTTTCGAGCGTGCCTTCCTCGCGCGGCGTGCGCCTCAATCTTGCGCACGGTATGTTCGTAATCGTGAGCGAGACCGAATTTCAGAGCTTGCGTCACAGCTCTCGTTTGCAGGTGCGCATTCCGCGCGAAGCTGTATACTTCCTCGGAAAGTAACCCGGATGAAGCGCTACTACATCACAGATCGAAAGGCCATTGGGGGCTTCCGACCCTTGCTTGAAGTCGTTCGCGACCAGATGCACCTGGGCGTCGATTACATTCAGATCCGTGAAAAAGACATCACAGCCCGCGAGCTCTTCGAGTTTACGCTCGCCGTGCTCGAGGTGCGCGCCAATGAGATACGCACTCCTCTCCCAACGAAAATTTTGGTCAATTCCCGTGCTGACATCGCGCTGGCGTGTGGCGCTGACGGCGTTCATCTTCCTGCCGCCGCCCCGCGGCAAACATTACGTGGGCTTCTTATTGCCCGATCCTGTCACACCCTCGCGGAGATTAAAACATCGGCTGCTGACTTCGTCACTTTCGGACCGGTTTTCGACACTCCAGAAAAGGGTAAGCCCGCCGGCCTCCAGGCCCTTAGCGCCGCTTGCAAACTGGGAAAACCCGTGTACGCGCTAGGCGGCGTGAACTGGGACAATGCCGCCCATTGCATGAGCGTAGGCGCGGAAGGAATCGCGGGCATTCGTCTCTTTCAAGACCCCGAACTGTAGCTCTATCCCGCTCGCGCCTTACCCCTCTGCAAGCCCTGCGAAACAGCTGTAAGTTGTATCGGAGGCCGAAGAAAATACATCTTGGCTTTGGCACGCCCACTC
>CAXUCT010000300.1:3120-5973 GCA_964249415.1 uncultured Bryobacteraceae bacterium
GGACACGCGGCGGCCCTTAAAGAAATCCCGCAGGCCGCTGGTGAACAGGGCGACGATCCCGTCCTCGTCCAGCCCCGCCTGCTCGGCCGTGGTCAGCCAGCCGATCAGGGTCCGCCGCAGCCCGGCCAGTTGCCGCAACCGGATGGGCAAATCCGGTCCACGATGCTTCCTGACACCGTCTCTGCTTCGCCTCTCACGCCCGCTGACAAATTCGATTATCGAGTCATTCAGTCCTTTGGCTTAAAGGGATTTTTGGGCTCAGGCCTTTCCGCCGCCATTGGGCAATGGCACGATTCGCCGGGCAGATGGGGACAAGGCGCAGAAGGGTACGGTTTGAGATACGGCTCCAGTTTCGGCACAAACATCTCGCGCCAATCTTTTGCGTGGGCTCTTGAATCCGCTCTACACGAAGATCCCCGCTACTTCCCTTCCGTAGATAAACAGAATGGGAAGCAGCGGTTCATTAATGCACTGAAGCAGGTGCTCGTCACGAAGAAAGATTCAGGTGATGCCGAGTTCGCTTACGCCCGAGTCATCAGCGCCTTTGGAGCTGGTCAGTTCGTGAACGTTTGGCAACCGAGGAGCAATAACTCGATTACTCACGGCCTTCAACGCGGAATAGTTAGTATTGCAGGTGACGCGGCTTACAACCTTCTGCAGGAATTCTTTCCATTCACCCGGCCAGTCGCGCTGCGAAACGGTAAGCCAAGCGCTCCAATTTCTCGCTAAGCGCCCGAAGCCTGCATGGTAGGGGGCGCGTGCAATCCCTGTAGGCTCCACACTCGGATGGGATCGCGACGCCGCGAAGCAATTGCTTCCACCGCAGCTCTAGCGCCGCTCATGGTCGTAATACAAGGAGTTCGGTAGGTTACCGCGTTGCGCCGGATTGTCTGTTCATCAGGGAATGAGTGGCTGCCGGTGGTTGTATAGATAACCAGCTTCATCTTCCCTGCTTTCAGCAGATCCACAGCATTCGGGCGGCCTTCATTCACTTTGAAAACAGTCTTGCAGGACAGTCCCGCGGCTCTGAGTACCGAAGCGGTGCCCCGCGTCGCAAACAACTCGAATCCAAACTCGTGAAACCTTGCCGCTACTCCGACCGCTGCCGCCTTATCCCGGTCATTCACGCTGATGAACAGCGCGCCTTCATCAGGAAGCGGCGTACCCGCGGCGAGCTGCGCCTTAGCAAACGCCTCTCCAAAACTCTCCCCGACGCCCATTACTTCACCCGTTGATCTCATCTCTGGCCCCAGCGCGGGATCAACACCCGGAAACTTCGCGAACGGGAAAACCGGACTCTTTACGAAGAAACTTGGCACCGGCAACGTGCCGTTTACCGCCGCGCCGGTTAGGTGCCCGAAATCGGTCAGCTTTTTGCCCAGCATCAGACCCACCGCGATCTTCGCCAACGGCACGCCCGTCGCTTTACTCACAAACGGCACTGTGCGCGATGCCCGCGGGTTCACTTCCAGCACATAGACTCGTCCGTCCTTCAGCGCGTATTGGACATTCATCAGTCCAATCACCTGCAGCGCTCGCGCCAGCTTGGCCGTATACTGCTCAATTGTGCGGAGTGTTTTAGCCTCGATCGATATCGCCGGCAGCACGCACGAGCTATCCCCTGAATGCACGCCCGCCTCTTCAATGTGTTCCATGATGCCCGCAATCAGCACATTGTCGCCGTCGCATAAAGCATCCACGTCCACCTCGGTCGCGTCCTCTAAAAAACGATCTATCAGCACCGGCCGCTTCACCGAAAAGCTGGTAGCCTCCTGCATGTAGCGCCGCACCGTCTCTTCGCTATACGCGATTACCATCGCGCGGCCACCCAAAACATAGCTCGGCCGCACCAGCACCGGAAATCCGAGCTCCTTCGCCACCTCGCAAGCCTCTTCGACACTCGTCGCCGTCCCGTGCGCGGGCGAAGGAATATCGAGTTCCTTCAGCAGCTTTCCGAATAATTTACGGTCTTCTGCCAAGTCGATGTTGCTTGGATCTGTCCCGATAATGGGCAGCCCGAGGTCCTTCAGCGGCATCGCCAGATTCAGCGGCGTCTGCCCACCAAACTGCACAATCAACCCATCCGGCTTCTCTACGTCGTAGATATTCAGAACCTCTTCTTGCGTTAAAGGTTCGAAATAAAGCCGGTCACTAGTGTCGTAATCGGTCGAGACAGTCTCCGGGTTGCAGTTGACCATGATCGACTCATACCCGAACTCCTGCAGTGCAAAGGAGGCGTGACAACAGCAGTAGTCAAACTCAATCCCCTGCCCTATCCGGTTCGGCCCGCTGCCCAAAATCATCACCTTCTTGCGATCGCTCGGCGCCGCCTCGTCCTCCGATTCATAGCTCGAATACAGATAAGGCGTGAAGCTCTCAAACTCCGCCGCGCACGTATCCACCCGATTGAATACCGCACTGACGCCTAATTTCTTTCGCCTCTCGCGAACCTCCATCGGTTCCGCCCCAATCAGTTCCCCAAGCCTCCGGTCCCCCACGCCATCACGCTTCAACTTGCGGAATTCTTTCGCTGTGATTGAATCCAGCTCCCGCCCTGTCATTCCCTTTTCGAGCGCCACCACCTCCGAAATCTGTTGCAGGAACCACTTGTCGATGTGGGTCATTTCGGAGATCTCGTCTAATTCGTAGCCTTGTTCAAATGCGAACCAGATGTATTCGAGCCGCTCCGGATTGGGCGTAATCAGCCGTTGCGCAATTAAGCTCTGATCGAGTGAGCGTCCGCTCGACGACTTACCCGTTTCGAGACTCCGCATTCCTTTGCCCAGCGCCTGCTTAAACGTGCGGCCAATTGCCATCGCCTCGCCCACGGACTTCATCTGCGTTCCTAGCACC
>CAXUCT010000301.1:0-2263 GCA_964249415.1 uncultured Bryobacteraceae bacterium
CGTTGTACCTTCGAGGAATGGAATGCAACAACCACAGCGCTCATGCGCATAGAATTTGATGGTGAGTAGAGCCACCGCCACGATATCCGTGTCTTCATCCAGAATGACCAGGCCACCAGAACCGGCCATGGACTTGGCTTTCGCAATCGAGTCAAAGTCGAGCAGAACATCATCGCATTCATCAGCTCTCAATACCGGAGAGGACGACCCGCCGGGAATGACAGCCTTTAGCTTCTTGCCGTTGCGCATTCCGCCACACACCTCATCAATGAGGCGCATCAGCGGGAATCCCATTGGCAGCTCGTAAACACCAGGCTTGTTCACATGGCCCGAGACGCACATCAGCCGCGTCCCGCCGTTCTTTGGCGTACCCAGCTCAGCAAACCACGCTCCGCCTTTACGGAAAATCACCGGAATCGCGGCAAACGTCTCGCAGTTATTCAGAATTGTAGGCGATTGAAACGCACCCACAACTGCGGGGAACGGCGGTTTTAGACGCGGAATGCCACGCTTCCCTTCAAGCGACTCAAGCAAAGCCGACTCCTCGCCGCACTCATAAGCGCCCGCACCCGTGTGTGTGTACAGGTCGAAATCCCAACCTGAGCCTGAGATATTTTTGCCCAGGTAACCGCGCGCGTATGCTTCCGCAATGGCACGATCGACGATCTCAATCAGGTAGCGGTATTCGCCGCGAATGAAGATATAGCCCTTGTTCGACTTGATCGTCCAGCCGGCAATCATCATGCCTTCGATGAGTTGGTGTGGATCGTTCTCCATTAACAGCCGGTCTTTGCACGTGCCGGGCTCGCTCTCATCGGAGTTACAGATGATGTAAGTGGGCTTGCCCGTGGTGCGTGGCACAAAGCTCCACTTCATGCCGGTAGGAAATCCGGCGCCGCCACGTCCGCGCAGCGCTGAGGCTTTCAACTCATCGATAATCGCCTCGGGCGTCATGCCGAGAGCTTTCTTGACACCCACATACCCATCACTCGCCAGATATGTATCGATGGAGGTTGAATTTGGCAGATCGAACCGGTACGAAATGACCATCTGCTCGAGCGGACTTGGTTCGTTATAACGCATGACAACTGTTAAGAAGCTTTCCTTCCATATGTACCGTCCCTTAAGGCCCGCATCAATTCATCAAAGCGCTGGGGCGTTACGTAATGGTGGAAATCGTAATTAATTTGGATGGCCGGAGCCCATGAACACGCGCCCATACACTCTACTTCTTCCAGTGAGATCAGCCCGTCCGGCGTGACCTGCTTGTTGCGCAGCTTCAGGCTCTTCCCGGCGTAGTCGTACAGTTCCTCGCCCCCCACTGCCTGGCAGGCGATATTCGTGCAAACCTGTACGTTGTACCGGCCCAGCGGCTTGCGATGGAGCATGGAATAGTACCCGATCACTTCATCCACCTGCAGCGGCGTCACGCCGCAGCGCCGCGCTACCTCTTCCACCAACTCCTGCGTAACCGATCCTACTTCGTCCTGCGCATAAAGCAGCATCGGGACCACCGCCGATCTTTGGCGGCCGGGTGGGTAACTGTCGAGTAGCTTGGCAAACCGTTCTTCGAGCGCCGGTGAGAAAGTCATAGCCGTTACCGGTCGACGTCTCCCAGCACGAAATCCATACTTCCCATGACAGCTATAGAATCGGCAATAGGAAGACCTTCAAGCATTGCGCCCAAGCACTGTAGATTGCCGAAGCTCGGCGTACGCATGAACACGCGATGCGGATTCGCTGTTCCGTCGCTCACCACGTAATAGCCCAACTCTCCGCGGGGCGATTCCACTACCTGGTACACCGAACTCGCGGGTACACGGAACCCCTCGGTCACGATCTTGAAATGGTAAATGAGTGATTCCATCTGGGTCTTCATCTTCTCGCGGTCGGGCAGAACGACAAGCGGCGCATCCGCCTGCCAGGCACCTGACGGCATGCCGTCAAGCGCCTGGCGCACGATGCGAAGGCTTTGCCGCATCTCTTCCATGCGGACCTCGTAGCGCGCATATACATCGTTTGCCGCGCGCGTTGGAATCTCGAAATCGAACTTCTCATAACTTGTGTGCGGACAATCCTTGCGCGCGTCAGTCTTGACGCCGGCCGCTCGAATCATTGGCCCAGTAACACCCATTTCCAGCATCACGTCTACCGGCAGCATGCCGACGCCTTTGGTGCGGTTCATCCAGATGGGGTTTGAAGAGAGCAGGTTGTGATACTCGTCAATACCCTTCGCCAGCCGCCCCACTAATTTCGATATCAC
>CAXUCT010000301.1:2273-5930 GCA_964249415.1 uncultured Bryobacteraceae bacterium
ACTTTGTGCCAGCCGCGCGGAGGCTCCAGCGCGAGACCGCCAATGCGGATATAGCTGGTCATCATGCGCTGCCCGGAGAACATCTCGAACACCTTTAAGATTTCTTCGCGCTCCCGGAAGGTGTAAAAGTACACAGTCATCGCGCCCAGATCGAGCGCGTGCGTTCCCAGCCAACAGAGGTGGCTTGAGACGCGGCTCAACTCGCATAGCATCACGCGCATCCACTGCGCCATGGGCGGAATTTCGAGCTGCAAAAGCCTCTCGACCGCTAGTGCATAACACAGATTGTTATTTAGGTTCGAGAGATAATCGACCCGGTCGGTAAGTGGGATGCCCTGTTGGTATTTCTTGGCTTCGAATTGCTTCTCGATTCCTGTGTGAAGATAACCGATCTCCGGCCGCGCCTTGAGAATAGTCTCTCCATTGAGCTCCAACACCACACGGAGAACCCCGTGTGTGGACGGATGCTGCGGGCCCATGTTCAGCGTCATGCGCCGGGCCGCGCTGGGCTGCGTCGGTTCGGGAAGATCTATGCGAGTTGGATCTTCAACAGCTAGTTCGTGCTCCGCATCAAGCGAAGCAAAGCGCCCGCTGCCTTCCTTCATTGGTTTACCTCACTGACCATGCCGTTACAGTTATGGCGCGGAGGCAACTCGCGCGCGTTGACAAGCGCCAGAAAAAGAGATTTTGTTCCGCTATTCATCTTGATAGGAGTACTTGTGCCCGTGAATGGGGTAGTCCTTGCGCAAGGGATGGCCTTCGTAGTCCGGCGGCAACATGATCCGCTCCAGATTGGGATGATGACGGAAACGGATACCAAACAGGTCGAACACTTCCCGTTCATACCAATCTGCCCCACGCCAAATCCGGTAAACCGATTCCAACTCCTCGTCTTCGCCAAGCCGGACACTCAGCCGGACACGCGCGTTATGCGGAAGTGAATGGAGGAAGTAAATCACCTCAAAACGCGGCTCACGCGGCCACCAATCGACACCTGTAAGAGCGCTGAGCCGCTCGAATCCAGCGCTCTCCTTTAGCACCCGGCACACGGATAGAATGTGGTCGGGCGCGATGTACAGAACCGGACCGTCAGCGGCCAGCGTGCCATCCACCACGGCGTCCGGGACGTGTTGGTCAATCGTCAGCGCGGTCTGGTTCGCTGCCAAGGATTCAGGCAGCACGTTTCGTGTCCCTCGCCAGCCGGTGCACATGTTCCTCGTCGGCGGACCAGTTCAGGACGCCCTTCTTCCATATGTAAAAAAAGCCGCACAGCACCAGCACTACGAAGATCAGCATCTCGAAAAAGGCAAACAGCTTTAATTGCCGGAAAACTACCGCCCAAGGATATAGAAAAATAGCTTCGATATCGAATAGGATGAATACCATCGCTACCAAATAGAACTTCACCGTAAAGCGGCCGCGTGCGTTGCCTACCGGGTCCATACCGGATTCGTACGGCATCGACTTGACGGAGTCGCGAACGCGGTGACCCAAAAGTGCCGAGAAGCCGATCATGGCTCCTGCCACTCCCAGTGCGATTAAAATTTGGATCAGAACTGGGAACCACGTCTCAGCGTAGGTGGTAGGCATTACGATCTTATGTTCAGAGTATCAGTCAGACTACTCATCCTACAGCAGGGCATAATGGAGTAAGTGCAGTCGCCCGTCATTCAGGTCACCATTAACGGCGAATCGAAAACTGTTCCGCCGCAGCAATCGGTCGCCGCTCTGCTCGACTGGTTAGCTATTGAGTCCGACCGTGTGGCTGTTGAATTAAACAAGTCTCTGGTCCGCAAACGCGATTGGCAGCAAACGCAAGTTTCGAGCGGCTCAGAAATTGAAATTGTCGAGTTCGTGGGCGGTGGTTAGGAGAGGCTCTTGCGAGATGCCTGCTTGACTCTTTCAGCGGGTCTAGTACAATTTGGGGAGCCGTTCCAAATCCAAAACGGAAACCGGGTGTCATGTTCAAAACACGCAAAGTCCGTCCTGATTTGCCTGCTGGCCAGCGGACGTACACCAGCACGGATGTCGCGAAGATCGCCCAAGTCAGCTTGCGGCAGTTGCAGTGGTGGGACGAGCGCAAGGTAGTTTCGCCGCGGCACGAAGGCCATAAGCGAATTTATCTCCCCGAAGAAGTTATTGAAATCACTGTAATTGCGGAGCTTCGCCGGAAAGGCTTTTCACTGCAGAAGATTCGCCGCGTGCTTCGATTTCTACAGCGCGAGATGGGCCGCCGGCTGGCGGATGTTCTCTCTATGGATTCCCGGCTGCATCTGCTTACAGATGGCAAGTCGATCTTCCTCGAAGATCAACAGGATCGCATCATCGACCTACTTAAGAATGCGCGTCAACCCATGTTCCTGGTCTGCGTCAGCGATCAAGTCAAACGCCTGGAAGACGCCCCGAAGAAGGGCGCTCGTAGCGAGACGTCGCTTGGCAGAAGATTGAAAACCGCTGTTTAGAGGTTTCCTCAGCCGTAAAGGCAGGAGACGCAACGGCACGAGAAAGCTTTAATCTAGATTACCGCCACACCCGTTTGACCCCGTCAAGCGTCTATACTGAAGACAGATTTCTGGAGGTCGGATTGTCATCCCACCGGCGCTATTTCCTGTTTGTTCCCCTACTCATCGCCACCTGCGCTCTGCTGGGAGGCCAGTTCGGCCCCGGTGCGCAGCCGGTTTCTGCAGCGTCCCAAAAGACTGCCGGCACGGCTTCTGACGAGGACATGAAGGCGAGTATCGAGTCCTTCACCAAGGTCTACGACATTGTCGATCAGAACTACGCGGATAAACTTTCGGCCGACAAAGCGATTTACAAGGGCGCCATTCCGGGCATGCTGCGGACGCTTGATCCGCACTCCAATTTTTTTGACCCAAAGGATTTCGCCGGCTTGCGCGAAGAGCAACATGGCAAGTATTACGGAGTTGGAATGACCATTGGGCCTCAACCTCGTACCGGGAAAACAATGGTGATCCATCCGTTTGGGGGAACGCCGGCGTATCGCGCCGGTATTCGTCCAGGCGATGTTCTGGTGGATGTGAACGACAAGCGCTGCGACACTCTGACGAGTACGGAGATTGCTGATATGCTCCGCGGACCCAAGGGCACCAACGTACAGGTGGTTGTGAGCCGCGAGGGCACGGCCAAGCCTCTCACGTTCAACCTAATTCGCGATGAAATTCCGCGCAATAGCGTAGATGAAGCGTTCTGGGTTCGGCCGGGCATTGCGTTTATGCGGGTCCAGCAGTTCACGGAGACGACCAGCAAGGAAGTCGAAGACAATTTGAAAGTGCTTGGCGAGCAGAACATTAAAGGTTTAATCCTCGATCTTCGAGAAAATCCCGGCGGGCTGCTTCAAGAGGGAGTCGCCGTTGCGGGGCACTGGCTCGATCGCGGACAAGTCGTCGTTTCGCATAAAGGACGAGCCTACTCTGACAAGCCTTACGTGGCACGCGGCAGCCAGTACGGCGAAACTTATCCCGTGGTGGTGTTGGTGAACCGGTATTCCGCTTCTGCCGCTGAAATTGTGGCCGGGGCTTTGCAGGATCATGATCGCGCCTGGATTTTGGGAGACACCACTTTTGGTAAAGGGCTGGTGCAAACGGTTTACCCGCTGCCCGACAACACGGGGCTTGCTCTTACCACGCAGCACTATTA
>CAXUCT010000302.1:0-5870 GCA_964249415.1 uncultured Bryobacteraceae bacterium
GTCCATCGTGGGGCCGCGGCCTGAGCGTCCCGAATTTGTGGAGCTGCTGGCGCACCAGATCCCGTACTACCGCCAGCGGCTGGCCGTAAAGCCGGGCATCACCGGCTGGGCGCAGATCAACCATAAGTATGCCGACACCGAGCTCGACGCCATGATCAAGCTTGAGTACGATCTCTACTACATAAAAAATCTTGGGCTGGCTCTGGATTTGTACATCATCTTCCACACGGTAAAGGTGATGCTGCTGAGCCGTGGCGCGCAATAATCCGCGGAGAGCGGCTTCGTCAATGGGCAGCTTTACGGTAGGCGAGCACCGCTTTGGCGTGCTCGGTGAGCGTTGACGAGAAATGATGCAATCCGGAACCATCCGGCTGGGCAACGAAGTACAGGTAAGCAACTTCCGCCGGATGCAGAGCCGCTTGGAGAGACGTCGCTCCCGGGTTGGCAATTGGACCCGGAGGAAGGCCGGCGTGACCGTAGGTGTTGTACGGATTCGCACTGGCCAGATCCGATTTGTAGATGATGCCTCTATACCGGTTTTCCAGGAGCGCGGCATAGACAGCCGTGGGGTCGCACTGCAAGGGTATGTTCAGGCGCAAGCGGTTGGCAAACACTGCCGCTACGAATGGGCGTTCCTGCGGAACCGCGGTCTCTTTCTCAACCAGAGACGCCAGGGTAACGAGCTTGTGCGCGTCAGCCCCGTGCGCTTTACCTGTCAATGCGGTCCATTGCTTGCGAAACTCGGAGGTCATCATGCGGCACAGTTGCGCCGCTGTCGTGTGATGAGTCAGGCGATAAGTAGACGGGAACAGATAGCCTTCCAGGTCGGGCGCGCGGGCATCCAGGTCGCGAATGCTTGCCGGATCGGCCGCGGCTTTTAAGAAGGCATTGCTATCTACGGTGTCGCCCCCCTGCAGGATCGATGCAATGTCGAACATGTTGCTTCCTTCAGGGACCGTGAAGTCCTCGTAGAAGACTTTGCCCCGGCGGATCTTATTGAACACGGCCCAAGGAGTTTCCGCGGATTCGAACCGGTATTCGCCCGCTTCGAGCGTCGCTTTGGGGTGAAGCGCGCGAACAGCTAGGAAAGCCCACCGTGAGCGGACCACGCCTTTCGAAGCCAGAACGCTTGCGATCTGCCGCGACGACATGCCACGTTCGATATCGACGAAGGTCTCCGTTCCGGACGCCCGGTATGGCCCGATATACCAGTAGCCCGCGACCCCAACGGCCAGCAGCGCCAAGAGCACGAACGCGAGCCTGAACAGGGTGCCTACCGCTCCGCGGCTTCTAGCCAACGGGATCTTCCTCTTCAAGGCGATTGTGTATGCGCCGGTGTTCCAAGTAACTCTCTAATAGCAGGACGGCGGCGAGCCGATCGACGGCCTTCTTGCGCTGGTCGAGAGACGCGCCTGTTTCCCGAAGCATCCGCTCGGCTTCCATCGAGGTCAGCCGCTCATCCCAGAACACCACCGGGAGCTGGAGATGCTGGCGAAGGCGGTCCGCGAACTCGCGCGTATATTCGCTTTGCCGGCTCTCATCGCCGCTCATGTGCAGCGGTTTTCCGACCAGCAGAGTGCGTACATCCCACCGGCCGGCGATGTCCTTCAATGCAGCGAGATCGTCGCGGATGCGCGTGCGCTCCAGCGTGTCGATTCCTTGCGCTGTAATCCCTAACTCATCGCTGATCGCCAAGCCGATTCGTTTCTTCCCAACATCGAGCGAGAGAATACGGCCCTTGAACACTTGATATACGTCCGTCCAATCGGATTATAGTAAGGTTGCGGGCGCAAGCGTAGAAACGGCTACACCATGCTAGAGTCGAGATTTACAGAGGCCGTTGTTCGCTTTGGCACTCTTTATCCCTCCGCACCCTGCTGCTCGATCCCGTAGCTTTCGGACATCGGTCATTGCGGTGGCCGCAACGGTTGCTCTCCTCTACTACGGGCGCGATTTCTTCGTCACGCTCATTACTTCCGCCGTATTCGCGTTTATCCTGGATCCAGCCGTGTTGCTGGTGATGAAGCTGCGCCTACCCAGACCCGCTGCTACGGGTATTGTGATTGGATTCGCCTGTGTTGCCGTGTATGTAATTAGCGCTTTGGCGTGGTCACAGATCGCGACTATCGCGGAGGACTTGCCGGCGTATACGCTTCGCCTGAACGACCTCTGGAGCAAAGCGAATGACAGGTTGGATGAAGTAGGGCAACGCACGGTGAATGTGCTGGTCCCCAAAACTCTCCGCGATCAGAGCGAGCAGATCCAGCAAAGACCGCAAGAGGCAATGAAGGCTCGTAAGCGGCGTGCCAATGGGACTCCGCAACCGGCGCCGCCCACTCCACCTCCAATTCAGGAGGTGCGGATTCATACCGACCCGAAGCCATTCCTGGCAACTATCTACTCCTACACGGCCGGTTATTTGCACATCCTTGTGATGGCATCGTTCGTGCCGTTTCTGGTGTACTTCATGCTGAGTTGGCGTGACCACCTCAGCAAAAGCGTGCTCCGGCTGTTCCATGGGGAGCAGCGCTACCTGGTGGGTAAGACCTGGTCCGGCATCGGGGATTCTACTCGGGCTTACGTATTGGGCAATTTTCTCCTTTGGGTCTTTTTGAGTTGCATCGGCGCCATTGTGTATTTCCTGTTGGCCGTTCCGTATTGGATTATTGTTGCTCCGATTAGCGCGTTTTGTAGCTTGGTGCCCTACGTTGGTCTTCCACTCTCCATGCTGCCGCCTGTGCTGGCAGCCGTGGCTATTCCCAACCGATTCAAAATCATTGTTACGCTGGTGTTAGTCACGGCAGCGCTGCACGTGTTCGTGATGAACTTTATGTATGCCAAAGTGATTGGCCGTCGTGTGCGCTTGAATCCTTTGGTAGTAACGGTTGCGCTAATGTTTTGGGGTATGCTGTGGGGCGGTGTTGGCTTGATTCTGGCGGTACCAATTACCGCCGCCATCAAAACGGCCTGTGATAACGTGGAGTCCCTTCAAGCCTACGGCAAACTGCTGGGCGACTGAGAGACGTATGCTTCTACGGGCGCGCCGCTGCTGCCCGAGAGCACCATCGCCGGCTTGCTCTGGGCGGCTTCCCCACGCACGTAGGCAAGGGCCACCACTTCGCCCAGCGCGGGCGAGTAGGCGGCTGAAGTGATCTCTGCCACATCTTTCCCCTCCACGCTCAGCTTGGCGCCAGCTGCTGGCGGCAGCGAGCTTTTGAGGCGGACCGATGTTAACAAGCGATGAACTTGCCCGCGCGAGCGCACCCGCTCGACGATCTCCTGGCCTAGATAGCAGCCCTTATTCGAGTGGACAGCATGCACCTGCTGGGTTTCTTGCACAAGATACCGTTCGCTGATATCTTCGCCGAAGCGCGGGATGCCGTTTTCCAGGCGGACAAGGCGCGCTTCCTCGCTCGAAGCCTCCGGGATCGGGAGATGCGCGACGAAAGCTTGCTTCTGTGAGGCAGGGAGGAACAAGCGAATGCCCGTAGGACCCGTGCTCGCCACGCGCACGCAGAATCCATCGTTCCACTGCGCTAACGAATAGCGGGTGTCGGGAACAGGAAGGCCTAGCTCACGCGCGATGTCGAGGCTTGCGGGCCCTTCGATCCCGATCTCAGCCCAACGCTTGGTTTCATCCTCTAACGTCACGTCATCCGCAATGATGAATTTGTCCAGATGTTGCTGGAGCTTCTGACCTGCTTCCGGCTCGGTATCGAGCAGAATGGTATCGCCTAGGTTGTACACGTAAGCGTCCGCGAGGATGCGGCCTTGTGCTGTGAGGAAAAATGCGTATAATCCGCTATCAGGCACAAGGCCGGCGATGTGGTTTGTGCTCATCGCATGCAGCAGACGCGCCCGATCTTCGCCGCTCACGCGAATCTTGCTGCGCGCGGATAAATCGATGGAGGCGGCCCTCGTGCGTAACGCTTCGTAGCCTGTCATTTAGATACTTAGATGCGGGCCAGGACTTAAAGGCCGCTGAGCGTTAGTGAGCGCAAATAGGCCGAGATTAAGACCGCGAGCAGGCCTGAAATGGTGATGCCCAGCAGACGTCGCTTGCTCTTGCCGGCTACCGAGACATCGCCGTACGGCGAGGTTGCCCAGAGAACGGACGCCGCAAGAATGTGCGCCACCAAAAGCATCTTGATTCCAAACCAGATCTGATAAGCCTGCCCGTGCTTTGGTCCTGCATAACTCAAAAAGTTGTACAGGCCGGAGACCACAATTAGGACCAACAGCACATAAAGGATGGTGCGATAGCGAATTTGGCTTCCGGCTGCGGATTGCATGCGAACATCTTCAGGAAGCGTGTTGAGCACCGGGACCAGCACTTGACGCGCGTAAAAAACTCCACCCAGGAAAAGGATCACGGAACTGATGTGAATGAAGCGAAAGAGCAAATGCAGCAGGAAGTCGGGCGTCACCTCTTCGAGTATAAAGGTGGGGTATGACTACGACCCTAACCGATCAGTTTGCGAACGTAGGGCTCTAATCCCGGCACGCAGGCATAGGCATTGCCGCCGTAGATTGTGTTCTTGCCACTGAAACTGCGCATCACGCCGCCGGCTTCTTCAATCAGCAGTTTCAGCGGTGCCAGATCCCATGGCTGGGCATTCGGTTCGATCCAAACGTCGGCTTGTCCTTGCGCGAGCAGCATCGCGTCCACCGCTCCCCCTAAGCTGCGCACGGCCCAAAAGCGCTGCACCCAGGGCAGCAGGTGATTAGCAAACGGGCTGATTCCAACTTTATTGAAGCCGTTGAAGGAAAGAACGGCTTGGCCGGGGTCTGATTTGTCTGTCACGCGGAGCCGCGATTTGTTTATCCATGCACCGCCTCCGTGGCTAGCCGAAAGCAGCAGGCCTTGACTCGGGCTATGGGCGGCACCGGCGACGATCTGGCCGTCCTTTTCAAGCCCAATCAATACCGCCCAGAGCGGAATACCACGGACGAAATCGCGCGTTCCATCAATAGGATCGATAATCCATCTCCGGCCGTTGGCGCTCTCGCGATTGGCACCTTCTTCACCCAAGACTCCATCTTCGGGGAAAGCACGCCCAATGGAATCGACAATTAGCTTCTCGCACGCTCGATCCGCCGCCGTGACAGGGGATTCGTCGGCTTTTGCTTCCGCCGTTACGCCCTTGCGCTGGTAATCGAGCGCGAGCGCACCAGCTTCTTGCGCCATCTGTTTGGCGAGTTCCACCTCGCGTTCAAAGGCCATGGTTTTGCTTGATTACCACTGTAGCCCGATGGCTAGATGGCGTTTGTGCAGCGTGACTTAGCTGATGCGCCTGGCGTCAAATTCGTTCACGGAACCGCCGCCGAACTGTCCGCCCTCGACGGTTAAACGAAAGTGGATCAGATCGCCTTCCACGGTCCCCTCATACCTCTGCGTAATCTGTCGGCCGTCGTAGTCGCGGATAACGGAAAAAGAGATTTCATCGCCATCGACTCTGCCGTCCGTAATATCGGCTTCGCCATGAGCGCCAGTAACGGTGCCGGTCACAGTGGCGCCATCCGCATCCATTTCCAGGTTCATTGTGACCGTTAGCGTGTTCCCGCCGCGGTTTTCGTCGGCGGTCCACCGGCCACTCACCCCCGCGTCCAATAAAACTGTTGCCAAACAGACAGCTAAAAGGAGCCGTTTAACCTGCACGCTTTCCAGATCGGCGGAATGAAACGGGGTCATTACCTGCGTTTACCTTCTAAATCCGCGCTCCTAGGTTGTTCAGGTTACTCTTTATGGGTTGACAGTCTTTCCCTAGGGGAGTAGCCTGAAACTTCGTTCATAATTTATCTGGTCCGGGGCCACTATGTGGGTAGCCGAGCTACGGGCATAGCCTCCTAGGAGTCGAATGAATCACCAG
>CAXUCT010000303.1:0-5867 GCA_964249415.1 uncultured Bryobacteraceae bacterium
TACTCTCTCCCGGCTTCCGGATCGCGCTCCTGCGTCGCCTACGAACCAGCCGAGTCTGAGAGCGGCACCTTCGGGGGCAACTCCAACTGGCGCGGGCCTATTTGGTTCCCCATGAACTTTTTGATCGTGGAAGCACTACAGCGGATACATCACTATTACGGTGAGTCCCTGTGTGTTGAGTTTCCTACCGGTTCGGGCAATCGCGTGAACCTGTGGGAAGCTTCGCAACTGCTCTCTCGCAGGCTGGGTGCCCTCTTTCTTCCCGACAAGAACGGTTACCGCCCTATCTACGGCAGCAACAAGCAGTTTCAGGAAGATTCCCATTTCCGCTGCCACCTGCTCTTCCATGAATACTTCCATGGCGACACGGGCCAAGGCTTAGGTGCGAGCCATCAGACCGGCTGGACCGGTCTCGTCGCGAAACTACTGCAGCAAAGCGGCGCTACGGAAGTCTAACTTTCTATTTCGAGTTCTCGGAAGAAATCGGCAATGGTTAGTTCAATGAGCGGATCCTGCGTTGTCAAGACGGCGGCCGTTTGGCGCCTTCCTTCCGTGTAGGACCAAGCGCTGCCGCCCTGAAGGTCTATCACCCAGATATGTGCCACGCCGAATCGTAGATAATCGTCGATCTTATCTTCCAGCCGGCCTGCGCGATCCTCAGGCGATAAGATTTCAATGCACAAGAAGGGAGGGTGGAGCAACACCCGGCCACGCGCCTTCTGTTTGGTGACTGCAATATCGGGGATGCGGTACCGCCTCGGCGCCACTTGCACTCGGCACTCCGGATACAGATATATGCCCAACTCACGGCGTCGACTGAACAGCCATGCCGCCAACAACATCTGTAAGCTCGAGTGCCCAGGTTCGCCCACATTCCGTTCTTCGAGTTCCCCTTCAATATACTCGCAATCCGGCTCGTACACCGTCTCGAGGTATTCGCAAACGGGAATTAGCGTGCTACTCGCCATGTTCGTAGATTACACCGGAAACTACTCTCGCCCGTGAAGCGCATAATAGCGCCGTGCCTTCGTGCGGTTACCGCAAGTCTTCATATTGCACCAGCGCCGGGAGTGATTCTTGCTCGTGTCCAGGAACAGCCACCGGCAGGCCTCACTTCCGCATTCCCGCACAAAAATGAGCTGAGGCGAGGCCAGCAAATTACCCGCCTCTTGCACAATAGGCCAGAGTGGAGCCGCCAGATCCTTGTCCAGCCGCTCCCAACGCCATGCAAACTGGCCCACTTCTTCCACAAGAATGCGATGTCGAGAGATCTCTCGGAGTCTCTCGTTGAAGGTTTCGAGATCCCGGCCGGCAACTCGCTTCCGCCGCGCCACAGCGTAGAAGATCCGCGCCAGTAATTCACGTGTGTCAATGCTCGCGGCGACGGTGCCTGCGGCATCTCCAACTTTGGCTGCTCTAGACAGGCTTGCCGCTTGTGCCGCGGTCAGCAACTCCGCCTGCGTCGCGAAGCGCAAAAACTCGGAATAATTCCCGAGCTTTTCCGCTCCACCCTGCGGTGCAAAACGGTCGTCAAGCGTGTTGATGAAGTCCAGTGCCACGTGATCTGCGGACAGCTGGAACACTATAGACGCGTCGCTCACTTCATCTATTATCCCGCCTCTAACCAGTAAAAGGCGCTTGACGAGTGCAACGTCGGGCGACTAGCATATAACTACTTATGAGCATAATGGAGGTTAGAAAGCTAGTCGCGAAAAGAGCCGCTTTTCGCTTAGATCCTCCCACCCTGATCGCGTTTTTTATCATCTACATCGTTTGGGGATCCACTTTCTTCGCCATCGGGATCGCCGTCGCCCACGTTCCGCCCCTTCTTGCAGCCGCGGTTGGAGGCATTCCCGCCAGCTTGATTCTTTACTGCGGGGCTCGCGAGCGACGCGCTCCCACTCCTACATTCCGGCAATGGCCGAACCTCCTCCTTCTCGGCGCACTCATGTTCTCCATTACTTACAGCGCCCTGTTCTGGGGCGAGCGAAAGGTCCCGTCAGGCATCGCCTCCGTACTTGTCTCGCTGCTCCCGATAGAAACTATGTTGCTCGAAGTGTTCGTCTTCAAGCAGGAGCCATTTCATTGGCCACTGCTTCCGGCGCTCGCCCTCGGATTCGGCGGTGTCGCCGTACTAACGCTCAACTCTGAGTCCGGTCATGTTCCACTTTGGCCCGCGGCGGTCATCGTCATCGGCGAAATGGGCTGGGGCTGTGGCGCGGTCTTATCACGTAGACTGGCTCTTCCAGAATCGAAAGCCATCATAGCCGGTGCGGAAATGCTCACGGGAGGGCTCATGCTGTTAGCCGGTTCGTGCATTGCCGGTGAACTCCGGTCGGCGCCACACATGACTGAGCCGGCTGCCCTCGCCATTCTTTACTTGATCGTTGCCGGTTCTCTCATCGGCTTCACAGCCTTTGTGTGGCTACTCCAGCGAATGCCCGCAACGCACGTTTCGAGTCACGCGTACGTCAACCCGCTGGTCGCTCTCATACTCGGTTCGTGGCTAGGTGGTGAAGTTCTCACGACGCGCACAGTGGTGGGCTCCGCGCTGGTGCTTAGCAGCGTTTTGGTAATCTTCCTGACCAGGGCGCGCACTCATTGAGCTACATACCGGACCTACTATGGGATACACGAAACACGTGTACACTGGTGTTATGAAGAACGTCACCCTAACGGCTGACGGAGGTTTGCTCGAACGTGCTCGCCAAGAATTTGCTGACCTCATGAAGCGCCTCCGAAACGTCCAGACTATACGGCGCTTCTCGAGAGACGAGCGAAACGAACGGTAAGCGGTTCCCGCGACAGGGCATTTCTCGACACCAACATTTTCGTTTATACTTTTGATTCGACCGCACCAGCGAAGCGGGCGAAGGCTCGCGCATTGATCGGGATGCGCTCGAAGGTAGGCAGGCGGTCATCAGTTATCAGGTCGTTCAAGAATTCCTGAACGTCGCAACACGCAAGTTCGCGAGGCCTCTGTCGGCGTCCGACGCTCAGACGTATCTAAACAAGGTCTTGCTGCCCCTCTGCGAAGTGTTTCCGGATGGGTCGCTTTTCTAGCAGGCGCTTTTTCTCTCTGGTGAAGTCAAGGATTTCGTTCTATGACGCGCTGATCGTAAGCGCCGCCCTTTCCGCAGGTTGCACACTCTTGCTCAGCGAAGATCTTCAGCACCATCGACAAATGAGAAGGCTTCATATTCAAAACCCATTCCAGTAAGCGTATCCGTGGTCGCCCGCTCGCAACAGAAGCTCGTATGGCCAGTGACATCGCGAGGATGGCTTGTACTGTCGCTGGTACCGTAAAACATGTTGAACGATGATCAAGACGACGCCGACGTCGTTGCGCCGGAGCTCACCCAGAAGCAGCGCGAGGAAGCCGAAGAGCGAACGTCCGTCAGCGTCGGTGTTGTTCATGAGGCCGTCCGTCACGATGGCCAGGAAGAGCTCGACCGTCCCGTCTCCGCGCTCGCTTGGTCGGGCCTCGCTGCCGGCCTGTCAATGGGATTTTCCTTTGTCGCGCAAGCGCTGTTCCAAGCCCATCTGCCAGACCAGCCATGGCGACCGATGCTGGTCAGGCTCGGATATCCGCTAGGCTTTCTGATCGTCATCATCGGACGCCAACAGCTCTTCACCGAAAACACTCTTACAGCGATCATTCCGCTGCTTGCCCGCCGCAACCTCACTACACTCCTCAGTGTTGCGAAGCTTTGGTTGGTCGTGCTGATGGCCAACATGATTGGCGCCCATCTTTTTGCCTGGGTGGCGGGGAATACGCCGATGTTTAAGGCTGACGTACAGTCAGCCATGCTATCTCTTGCGCAACAGGCGGCCCAGGTAACGTTCGGAGCTGCGGTATTGCGCGGCATCTTTGCCGGCTGGCTGATTGCCTTGGTTGTTTGGATGCTCGCTGCAGTTGACTCGGGCCGTATCGCCATTATCGTCATCATCACCTACATTGTCGGGTTAGCCGACTTAACTCACATCGTCGCCGGCGCCGTAGAAGTGCTCTTTCTTGTGATGGTCGGTGTCAAAAGCTGGGGTTCGGTGGCCTGGAGTTATTTGCTTCCGACGCTGATCGGAAACATCATAGGCGGCGTTTCGCTCACGGCCGTCGTCAACCATGCCCAAGTTGTCGCAGGGATGGGAGCCAGAAAAAAGAAGCCTCCGAAGCAGGAAAAAAGCCAGGGCAGGGAAGCTGCTTAAGACGTTCTTTCTGTCACCAGTTCGACGATCGCTTGCAGCGCCCGCTGCGCCGGACCAGCAGGAAACTCGCTCAGGATCCCGCGGGCGTCTTCCGTAAAGCTGTGTGCTCGTTCATACGCGCGCCTAATTGCGCCATGCTGCTCCAGGATTTGAAGAATGCGCATAAAGGGCACCTGCTCGTAGCTCGAATCGCTGATTACCGTCTCAACTGCCCGCCGCTCGTCCGCTGATGCAGATTCGAGAGCGTAGATCATTGGCAGCGTCACTTTGCCTTCACGCAGATCGTTGCCTGATGGCTTGCCCAATATTTTTTCGGATGAAGTGAAATCCAGAATGTCATCCACCATCTGAAATGCCATGCCCAAGTTCCAGGCAAAATCGGCCAGCTTCGATTCTCTAGTCTCGTCCGCTCCGCCGGCCACCGCGCCAAGACGCGCACAGGCAGAGAAAAGACTCGCGGTCTTGCGCTCCACCAGTTCCATGTAATCGGCTTCGCTGATATCCGCCCGGTGCAAGCGTTCTAGTTGGATCAGCTCGCCTTCTACCATCATCTGCGTCAGGGAGATCAGTACATCCAGAATGTGAAAATTCTGCTCCCGTAACGCAATCTGGAAAGCCTGCATGTAGAGCCAGTCGCCCGCCAACACTGAGATGTGATTGCCCCAGACCACGTTGGTCGAAGGACGTCCCCGGCGCGTCTTCGCAATATCGATCACGTCATCGTGAACGAGCGTGGCCGTGTGAATCATCTCAACTACTGCGGCTAACCGGCGCGCGCAGTCCGTCGCAGGACCAAAAAGCCGGCTGCAAAGCAGCAACAGCGCGGGGCGCAGGCGCTTGCCACCACCAGCCTGCAAATACTGATTGATGGTGGTGACGGCTTCCACCGATGCCACGGACTCCACGCTGATCTCGCGCTCTACCGCCTGCAAGTCAGACTGTACAAGCTCAAAAGCCTCGCGCGCAGTGATGGATTGCCGGATCTTACTGAGCATCTGACGAAACCTCAGTGTAACCGGTGACGGAGGTCATAAATCCTTTTCGCGGATCGCAAAAAGACATTCAAAGTTTGACGTTGTTTGAGCAGCCAACTCATCCACTTCGATCCCGCGAACCTCAGCAATGACCTTCGCGGTTTGGAGCACAAAGGCAGGCTCATTGCGCTTGCCCCGGTGCGGCACGGGCGCTAGGTATGGAGAGTCGGTTTCAAGCAGCAGACGCTCTATGGGCGTCATGCGGGCAGCTTCTCGCACCTCTGAGGCCTTCGGGAACGTCGTGACCCCGCCGAAAGCGAGGTGAAAACCAAGCTCGATGCACTCGCTCGCCTGCTCTGCGTCGCCCGTAAAGCAGTGCATCACGCACGGAAGCCCTGTCGGCGCCCAATGTTCCCGCAAAAGTTCTATCGTGTCCGCCCACGCGTCACGGGTGTGGATCACGATTGGCATGCGTGCTGCAGCCGCCATCTCCATCTGGCGCATGAAGACGGGCACTTGGGCTTCTTTAGTAACTCCCCAGTGATAATCAAGCCCGATCTCGCCCAATGCCACGACTTTAGGATGCTGAATCAGGCGCTCCAGAGCCTCAAAAGTATTCGTGTCTATTTTGGACACATCGTTTGGATGTACGCCCACGGTTGCAAACACGAACGGGTAGCATTCCGC
>CAXUCT010000304.1:0-2386 GCA_964249415.1 uncultured Bryobacteraceae bacterium
CCAGATGCCTTACCGCTGTCAGCATCATCACAATCCCAGTGGCCCCACCCGTTTCGCGATGAATCTTTTCAGCGGCCTCAAAACCATCGGCATCCGCCAGGCGCGAATCGATTAAGGCTACTGCAAAGGGTGCTCGGCCCCGTTCAGCCATGCCTATCGCCTCCAGCGCCCCTTCACCGCTTCCCACCTTTACTGGCCTCATGTTCCAGCCCGCGAGCAGGTCGCAAAGAATGCGCCCGGTAGACCCGTTGTCCTCCGCTATGAGCACAGCCACATCCCGGAGTTCTGCCGGCGTCTCAGCGGGCGTGCTCTCCTCCGCCAAGCCAAACTGCAGCACGAAGTGAAACTCACTTCCTTTGCCCACCCGGCTATCCGCCCAGATCTCTCCACCCATCAGCTGAGCCAATTTGTAAGAAATTGCTAAACCTAGACCGGTACCTCCAAAGCGTCTCGTGGTTGAGCTGTCGGCCTGCGAGAAGGCATCGAAGATGGACTTCAGTTTCTCGCCGGCAATGCCGATCCCTGTATCCCGAACCGTAAAGTGCAGTGATACCTCAGTGGAAACGCGGCCTTCACAGGCCACCTCCACAGCCACCTCGCCTCGATCTGTAAATTTGATGGCGTTGCCCAAAAGATTCAACAGAATCTGCCGCAGGCGGCTTGGATCGGCGTGCACCATCTCCGGGATTTCCGGCGCTATCTCGCAAATCAGCTCCAGTCCTTTCTCATCCGCGCGAAACGCCATCAGCCTCACCGTCTCTTCGAGGACGTCTCGCAGGTGGAAGTCAATCGGATCTAAATCCAGCTTGCCCGCTTCCACTTTCGAGAAGTCGAGTATGTCGTTGATGACCGTCAGAAGAGTGTCCGCGGAGTCCTTCACGATTCCCAGATATTCGTGCTGCTCCGGCGTCAGTGCAGTCGCCAGCGCCAGTTCAGTCATCCCTACTATGCCGTTCATCGGAGTGCGGATCTCGTGGCTCATGTTTGCCAGAAATTCACTCTTTACCCGGCTCGCCTGTTCTGCCGACTGCTTAGCCTTCACCAACTCCGCTTCGGCACGCTGCCTTTCCCCAATTTCTGTCGTGAGTTCGGCCGTGCGCTCCGCCACCCGCTCTTCTAATGCTCTCTCCCGGACGTTCAATTGCCGCACGCGGGCCAAATGCGCTGCCCCTGTTCCTGCCGCCAAGCTAAACGCACACATGCCAAAAAACCAGAACGTCTGGTAGAAGTGAGATCGGAGCGAGAAACTCATGGAAGCACCCGGCGAACTCCAGGAGCCATCACCGCTGCTCGCAATCACGCGAAAGTGGTATTGCCCTGGCGGTATGTTCGTGTAGTACGCCGTCCGCCGGCTTCCCGCATCCACCCAGTTCCGGTCAAAGCCTTCCAGCTTGTATCGAAACACTGTACGCTGCGGAAACTTAAACGTCGGCGCAGTGTACCGGAACTCCAGTTCTCCCCTGCCCGGCGGGACCCGTTCGTCGCCGCCCGGATTTACCTCATGATGATCGATGATCGCTTCTTCAACCTTTACCGGAGGAGGCGCTTCGCCAATTCCAGCATTCTTAGGCTCCGCTGCTGCCACGCCCTTCGTAGTAGGGAACCATAGCCGGCCGTCATGTCCTCTCCACCCCGCCGGTTGAAAGCCCCCGTTACACTCCTTGCTCTTCATCCCGTCGGGCACGCCATAAGCAACCGTTGTAATCGGCCGGTTCTTCTTCCCCGCAGCCTTGTTCAAGTCCTGTTTACTCGCGCGGAACACGCCCTTGTTGCTGCTCATCCACAGATTTCCGGAATCGTCCTCTAAAATCCGGAAAACGGCGTCGTCGGGAAGACCCTCTTTCCTCGCATAGCTAGCGAACTTGCCATCCTTCAGCCGGTTTAACCCTCCACCGTCTGTTCCGATCCACAACACTCCGTCGCTATCCTCGTGAAAGCAGAACACCACCCCGTTCGAAAGTCCTCGTTTCGCGTCGAAGACTTCGAATTTCCCGTTCCTCAAACGGTCCGCTCCACCGCCCCCGGTGCCAATCCATAAACTGCCTGTATGGTCCTCGTAGATGGCTTGCACTAAGTCGTTCGACATGCCATCGCGCATCGTGTAAGTGGTGAATTTGCCGTCTTTCAAACGGCACAATCCAGCCCGCGTCCCAATCCACACGCAGTCTTCCCGATCCACATACGTCACCATCACCACATCGCTTGGAAGACCATCCCTTTTCGTGTACGTCGTGAATTTTCCATCCCGAAGCCGGCTCACTCCTTTGCGCGTTCCTATCCACAAATCTCCGCCTCTGCTCTCGGCAATCGAAAACACCAAGTTGTCTCCCAGGCCGTCCTTCACGCTCAGCGCCGTAAACTTGCCGTTATGCAGGCGGTTCAGTCC
>CAXUCT010000304.1:2396-2903 GCA_964249415.1 uncultured Bryobacteraceae bacterium
CTCCCGCGTGATCTTCCAACACCGGCAGCGGTGCGGGGATTGTAAGGCCTTCCCGCGCATCGTATGTATTAAACAGCTTTCCGTTCGATATCCGGTTTACTCCTCCTCCACCAGTCCCGATCCACAATTCCCCTTCTTGATCCTCGACCAGCGAGTAAATGTCATCGCTCGAAAGGCCATCTTTCTTCGAGAGACAACTCAGCGCGCCTCCGCTGATTCTGCATAAGCCGCGCCCCACCGTTCCTATCCAGACACTTCCCCGGCTGTCCTCGCGAAGCGCGTATATCGCGTTGCTCGGCAAGCCATTCGTCGTGTCGTATGAACGGAACTTGCCATCCCGCAGAACCCCCACGCCGCCGCCATTCGTTCCAATCCAAAGTGATCCGTCGCGGCTTATTGATAGGCATTTTACGTATGCGTTCGGCAAACCGTCAGCGGTCGTATAAGTTACGAACCGCCCCGCGCTGAACCGGCTCAACCCGTCATGCGTGCCGATCCACAGGCTTC
>CAXUCT010000304.1:2913-5844 GCA_964249415.1 uncultured Bryobacteraceae bacterium
CAGCGCGAAAACCTCATTATTCGGTAATCCGTTCTTGGCTGTATAGGCCGAGAAGCGTCCACTGCGAAACCGGTCCAGACCACCTCCGTCAGTGCCCACCCAGATCGTTCGGGACCGATCCTCGAACAGCGATATCACCGCGTCATTCGACAGACCGTCCTTCGCCGAAAAATTCGTGAACTGACCGTGGCTCAGCCGTGTCACTCCCCCGCCCAGGGTCCCGATCCATAGATCCCCAGCGTGATCCTCCAACAAGGCCATTACGACGTTACTGCGCAGCACCGGTGTATTGTCTTTGTTGAATACGGTAAATCGCAGACCGTCAAACCGTGCCACTCCCAGTTCCGTGCCAAACCACAAATACCCGTCATGCGACTGCAGCACAGCCGGAACAGTATTTTGCGGTAGTCCGTCTTCGGTGCCCCACACGTCCTGCCCAAACTCCGTGAGGGTCTTGCCTGGATCCAGACCCCTTTGCACGCTCGCTCCCGCAAACAGCAGCGGGGCCATCGCTGCCCAGACAAGAACATGCTTGAGTTTTATCCTGCGTTTCGCATCAGCCCTGATCATCTGAGCACCGAACTTTTGCGCGCCACATCGTCATTATCAGAAAATTCAGAGTTTTAACTTACAACAGCTAGTCTATAATCTAAAAACTAAGAAGCATCAGCATACAACAGAGTAAAATTTCGACGTTCTGTTGCTGCTCTGCGCTCAATTGCTCGCTCCCCTGTTTTCGCAAGTTTACTCGTTTTAGGATTGTTGGACGAATAAGTCACATTTCGCCAGCGGTGAGACTAAACTCGCCCTGGACATTTAACTAGAGATGGAGTACATGAAAAGGTCACCGCTTTCAATCGTTATCCTGATGCTCTGTGCAAATGCTCTTCTCGCCGGGAATCAGCAGCTACCCCGGGATCTCGCGACGGCAGACCCTAATTCCTGGGTCAACGTCATTATTCAATTCAAGACCGCTCCCACGGCCGCACAACTCCAGAACATTGTCGACGGCGGCGCCGTTCTCCTGACCCCCTTAGAGATCATCAACGGCGCCACCTATTCCATGCCCATGTCCATGGTGCCCAGCTTGGCCCTGGAATCGACAATTGCTTATGTTTCGCCGGACCGCCAGCTCTCCGGCTTGTTGGACAACACAGCCGGCGCAGTCAACGTCCGCGCCGCATGGAATGCTGGTTGGGCCGGAAGCGGCGTCGGCGTAGCCCTTGTCGACAGTGGAATCTCCCCTCACGACGATCTCGTCTCCGGCCGCAATCGCATTGTGTACCGGGAAGATTTCACCGGCATTGCTGCTGCCGCCCACACGGATGCCCTTAACAACACTTCGGGCCGTGGCTCCGCTGCCGATCATGACTCCGACGATGACGACAGTAGTGCTAATGACGTTTACGGACACGGCGAGCATGTCGCCGGCATTATTGCAGGAAATGGGGCCGATTCAGATTGCTTTTTTTGCTTCCGTCATTTCATTGGCATGGCGCCGCGCGCGAATTTACTTGATCTTCGCGTGCTGGATAAAAATGGCGCATCCACGGACACTGCCGTCATTATGGCCATCTATCGAGCTATTCAATTGAAAAAGACCTACCACATCGGTGTAATCAACTTGTCTTTAGGACGCCCGGTTTACGAGAGTTACCAATACGACCCCCTTTGCCAAGCGGTCGAAGCCGCCTGGAAAGCTGGGATCGTGGTGGTTGTCGCTGCTGGGAATTATGGCCGAGAGAATTCCATGGGCAACAATGGGTACGCTACGATCACCTCTCCCGGTAACGACCCATTCGTCATCACTGTGGGTGCCATGAAGTCTATGGGAACCCCCGATCGCAGCGATGATCTTATCGCCAGCTACAGCTCCAAAGGGCCAACCGCTATTGACCACATTATTAAGCCTGACTTGGTAGCGCCAGGTAATCGGGTGGTCTCCCTGTTTGCTCGCGGCGGCGCGACTCTGGAACAATCCTACCCCCAGAACGATGTCCTTCTTTCCTACTATTTGTGGACCTGGTGGAACTTCCCTTCTCACAGATACTTCGTCCTCAGCGGTACCAGCATGGCCGCACCTGTTGTCAGCGGAGCCGCTGCGCTCCTGCTGCAAGCTGATCCGCAGCTGACTCCCGACCAAGTGAAAGCGCGGCTGATGCGCACTGCCTATAAGAACTTCCCGCCAACCAGCACCGCCTACGATCCCATCACGGGTCAAAGCTACACCAGCGAATACGATATCTTCACCATTGGCGCAGGCTATCTGGATATCGGAGCCGCCCTCGTTGATACAACGCCGTTTTCCGGTACTGCCATGTCTCCCACCGCCGTCTTTCACCCCTCCTTCGCCCCTAACGACGCTGTGGTGGTCTGCAGCACCTCCTCCGTTTGCGCCAGCCAATCTATTTGGGGCACCCAGTCCATCTGGGGCACCCAGTCCATCTGGGGAACCCAATCGATTTGGGGAACGCAATCCGTCTGGGGCACCCAATCGATCTGGGGAACACAATCCGTCTGGGGCACCCAATCGGTTTGGGGAACCACCATTTCAGCATCGGACTTTGTCGACCTGACCAACATTGAGATTCTCGGCGAGAACTGATTTGAAAAAACGAACCCATTTGGCAGTTCGTTCGGTAAAAGCCGGGAAGCCAGCACCCGTTTGGCTTCGTTTCGCACAATAGGGACATGGATGGACGAGCGATCGTAATCGGAAGCGGACCCAACGGACTCGCCGCCGCCATTGTTCTAGCTCAGGCCGGCCTCGAAGTGGAGGTGCGTGAAAGCGCCTCTACCCCCGGGGGTGCCGCCCGCTCCGGCCCCATGACGCTGCCGGGCTTCATTCACGATCTCGGATCAGCAATTCACCCGATGGCGCTGTCTTCGCCGTTCTTTTCCACCTTGCCGCTGGCGCAGCATGGCCTGGAG
>CAXUCT010000305.1:0-1871 GCA_964249415.1 uncultured Bryobacteraceae bacterium
GTTCTGCTGCGGCCCTTGCCATACCGAAGTCCGGAGCGGCTGGTGAGCCTTTTTGAAACAGAAGAGGCACCCGGCAATTTCCCTCTGAGCGGCGCAGACTATTTAGATTGGCAGGCTCAAAGCCGGACGCTCGAAGCAAGCAGTCTGTATTCGTGGCCCCGCAACGTGAGCGCGAGCGGGGCTAGCGGCGAACCGGAGTCAGCGACCGTGGTCAACGCGCAGGCAAACTTTTTTGCAGTTCTGGGCGTCCGGGCTTTGAAGGGGCGTACTTTTTCGCCGGGAGAGGACACAGCGGGAAGAAATCACATCGCGGTTATTAGCCATGGGTTCTGGCAGAGGCACTTTGGGGGCCGCGCCGGCGTAATCGGCAAAACCATCGTTTTGAACAACGAGTCCTACACGATTGCCGGCGTAATGCCTAGTTGGTTCAACTTCCAGAACGCGACAGATATCTGGACGCCTCTCGATATGAGTCCCAAAGAATTGGGGCCGCGTGGAACCCATAACTGGTCGGCGATCGCGAGATTGAGGGCCGGCCGTACACTCGCGCAGGGGCGCGCGGAATTGCTAGCCATCTCAGAACGGATGGAAAAACAGTACCCGGACAGCAACAACAGAGTGCATGCGGTATTGACGCCGCTTAAGGAAACGTTAGTGGGGGATGCGGAGGCTCCGCTGTTGATTCTGCTGGGAGCAGTGATGTTGGTCCTGTTAGTGGCCTGCGTGAATGTGGCTAATCTGCAGCTGGCGCGCGCGAGTACCCGGCATCGAGAAATGGCATTGCGCGCCAGTCTAGGGGCTGGACGGATGCGGCTGATGCGGCAGCTATTGACAGAAAGCATTTTACTCGCAGTGAGCGGCGCGGCGTTGGGGACAGTGGGGACGTGGTGGTGCGTGAGGTTCCTCGAAACCATCAAATCACTACCGATTCCTCGTGCAAACCCGATACAGGTGGATGGCGCTGTGCTGCTATTCACAATCGTCGTAAGCGTTTTGGCAGGAGTTTTATTCGGACTGGCACCGGCGTTTCAGACCTCCGGATTCGGTCTCAATGAAGAATTGAAGGCGGGGTCACAAGCAGTTGTCAGCGCGACGCGGACTGGGCAGAGGGTGCGTGACGGACTCGTGATACTGGAAATTTCTATAACTCTGGCGCTGTTGGTAGGCGCGGGCCTGTTGCTGCGAAGCTTTGCGCAAATGCGAAGCGCCGATATTGGGGTAAATTCACACAATCTGCTGACGATGTGGATTGACTTACCGCAGGCGAGATACGCGACGTTATCGGCGCGGCGCCAGTTCTTTGAGCAGCTTTTGACTCGCGTGAGTGATACGCCTGGCGTAGAGGCCGCCGCGGTGTCCACCGAGATTCCACTGCAGGGTGGTAGCAACGGATACATCCACGTGGATGGGGAAATGAACGCAGCGCTCGCCACACAACTGGTCGGTTGGAATTACATCACACCCAGCTATTTCCATAGCTTCGGGATCCCGGTTGTCGAGGGAAGAAGTTTCAGTGCGCAAGACGTGGACCGCACGGCCATTGTCACGCAAAAAGTTTTCGACTTATACAAAGGGGCGGAGGGAGGCCAGGTGAAGATTCCGCCGGAGCTGACGTTAGTTGCGATAGTAAGTCAAAACACGGCGCGAACATACTGGCGGAATCAGGATCCAGTTGGCAGATCATTTCGTTGGAACGATGTCAAGGTGACGGTCATGGGCGTGGTGGGCGATGTAAAGGAGTATGGGATCCGCGCGAAGGCGATGCCGCAGGTCTACTTCCCTTTGACGCTTGGGCTTGCCGACGGTGGCTATGGCCATTTGACGGTAAAGACGCGCGTTCCCCCTTTTGCGGTGTTGGGCGCGATTCAGAA
>CAXUCT010000305.1:1881-4641 GCA_964249415.1 uncultured Bryobacteraceae bacterium
GCAGCTTGGCTTTGTTCCGGCCGGAAACTATGGATGACGTCATCACCGGTGGTGCGCGCGACATGAGTATGCAGGCGTTCCTACTGGCCACCTTTGCCACGCTCGCGTTGATATTAGCGGCGGTGGGGCTTTATGGCGTGATGTCTTATTTGGTGACGCAGCGCACGCGCGAGATAGGTATTCGGATGGCTCTGGGCGCACAGCAATCGAACGTTCTGCGGCTTGTTCTGAGGCAGGGAACCAAGCTGACTGCGATTGGCGTGGTGCTTGGGTTGATAGGCTCGCTGGCGCTTACGCGACTGATGTCTAATCTGCTGTATAACGTGAAATCGTCGGATCCGCTGACGTTTAGCTGTGTAGCGGTTCTGCTGGTGCTAGTTGCACTAGCGGCTTATTACATTCCGGCTCGGCGAGCGACGAAGGTTGATCCGATGCTGGCGTTACGATACGAATAGGCCTAACGCCGGTGAGGTTTCCGTTCGTCTTAGCTCGCCGCCCGGGAGTAGTCGCGCGCGACACATTCAGTAATTTACGCTGAGAGCTTCATCGTGAACTTCTGTTGTCCGGAGAGCACCAGTTCACTGCGCTGGTTGTGGATAGTGATAGCCATGGTCACAAAGCCCTTATCTCCTTCGGTCGACAGCTCGGCGACTTGGAGAGCCGGGTAGAGCGTGTCGCCAGCGAACGAGTCGACGAGAAACTTGCAAGAGGTTTCGGTAAACCCGACAAGCACCGCCCCTACGTAATGGGTGAACAGCGATGCGCCGGGGGCGGATAGAGCCAGCACTTGCAAGGGCTGCACCAGCATCCCCTTCATTCCGAGGCTTTTGGCATACACAGCGTTGTAATGGCGCGGATGGTTATCGCCTGAAATGGCTTGGAATTCGGACGTGTGTGCATCCGTGAGTGTTCGGCTAGGCGCGCGGAACATGTCGCCGACTTTCAGATCTTCAAAACGCTTTGGAGGCACGAGAAGGAAGTTGTCAGGATTAAAAGCGGTTTCTGTGTTCGATGACTTACCGGACTGAGAAGTAGGCTGGGCCTCAGCGGCTGGCGTAGTTAGACCGGCCAGCACAAACGGCAATGTGGTGCTGACCGAAACTCCGCTAGCGAGAAGATCGCGCCGGTTTACATCAGCGTGCAAATGATTGGTCGACATGTACTTTTCCTTTCCAGGTTGTTGACGGATGGACGCCGGCGCGACTGTTGGCGTCAGCAGGCGTCGTTCATGCATCAACCTTAGCTCTCACGAACCCAGGCGTCCAATACAATAAATGCATCGCAATGATGCCCGACAGACATCAGCACTGACGGAAGGGTCATCGTCAATGGAACTACAACAGCTCAAGTACTTCCGCGAGGTAGCCGAGCAGCAGCATGTAACACGCGCAGCAGCTAAGCTCTTTGTTTCGCAATCAGCAGTTAGTCGCGCCATTGCTCAGTTAGAGAAAGAATTGGGCGTTCCGCTCTTCTATCGAAACGGCCGTTCCATCAGTCTGTCTAAATTCGGACAGGAGTTCCTGCCCTTCGTTATCAAGGCTCAAAACCACCTTGAGAATGGCTTTCGGGCGATTCAAGACCAAATCAACCCTGATACCGGGGTGGTCGCTTGCGGCTTCCTTGGGTCGTTAGGGTCAGAACTGGTTCCACGGCTAATAGAAGCATACCGGCGCCGATGGCCGGCAGTGCAGTTCACGCTTGTACAGCGCTCCGGAGAGGCGTTGACTAAACTGTTGCTGGATGGCAGTGTTGACCTTTGCCTTTCAGTCCCTGGCGTGTTTGATCATCCCACTCTGAAGTGGTCAGCTCTCAAAGACGAGAAGTTGATCGTTGCCGTACCGCAAACCCATAGGCTTGCCGCCAGACGGACCATCAAGTTTCGAGACCTGCGGGAAGATGCCTTTCTCGCGTTAACCTCCGGGCGTACGCTCCGGGTGATTTTTAATGATGCTTGCGCGTCTGCCGGGTTTTCGCCTCGCATCGCGTTCGAGGCGATGGACATCACCACCCTGCGCGGGATGGTGGCCGCCGGTCTGGGAGTGGCCCTGCTACCCCCTTCTTCGTCTGCGGTAAAGGGATCGGTGGAAGTGAGACTTGCCAAACCTCAACTCGTGAGGCCAATTGGAATTGCGTGGGTTGAAGAGCGATACATGCCACCTTGTTCGGTGAACTTTCGAAATTTTACGGAATCCTTCTTTCGGGAGAAGTGAGACCTTTCCCTATGCGGCAATTGGCACGCGTGCGCCGTGGACGATCTGGATCCGTCATGCATCATCGACTAGTAGAGCTGCAAATCGTTTGCAGAGCGAGCGCATCATCCTTGTAAGAGTAAATATGAAGATCTATGTCCTTGTCGTGTTCAAAATCTTGGTGCAACCGAAAGAGCCAGATACCTTTGCTTCCGAGTGAAACGATCTGTTTAAGGATCTGCTCAACTGAAGCGTCTCGCACCTCCAGTTGGGGAAATTGTTCGGCATCCAGTGAGGAAATGATATTGGTCGCGAAGCCCCTGGCCTCTGGATGCAGCCTACTGTAGATCCACCCTTTAAGGGTGATGCCAAGGCCTTGCATGGTCATTTGCATTCCTCCAAACCTGTCGAATTTCATATTCAGCACGCGACTGACCTGATCGGCCAAGTGCGTGGGTCGAATAACAATCACGCCAGCATCTAGAGACCAGACATAATTCGATTGCGCAAGGAGCTCGTCGAGAAACTCGGACACGGGCTTATCTGTAATGGTGAATTGCCGGTGTTCTTC
>CAXUCT010000305.1:4651-5825 GCA_964249415.1 uncultured Bryobacteraceae bacterium
TTGCGTGTTTAGCACAATCCCGATCGGGATCGGGACACCTGTGTCGCTTCCAAACTTGACGAGCGCCAGTAAAATGGAGGAATCAACGGACATAGAAACTGTTTGCTTCTGCGGATCTAGCACAGATGCGTTAAGCACCTGAATCGAGATACATGCCAAGAGAAATGCTACTAGCGTTCTTTGAGACATGATGTTCCGCCTTCTCTCTATTGACCGTTAACTGTGATGGATGTACAGCTGTAAACAAGCGAGTTCTGAGTGAGTATATAATTGTTATTGTATAGGCTGTCAGAGATTGTTTGGGTGGCTGTAACCGACTGATTGCTACCAGGGCAGACGTTCGTACACACGCTAAATGTATCCGAGAATAATCCCTGAGCATTAGTGACACCCATCCCTGTGATTGCCCCAGGGATTCCGAAACCGTTCGCTTGTGGAACGGTCACCTGTTCGGTTAAACTCTGCCCGCCGACGACAATGTCCCTTTGATTCTGGTCAGTTACGATCTTATACACGACCCTTTTCCATCCAGCAGAACCAGTTGGGCATGAGTTTGCTGCGTTTGAAATGGTTTGCGTGATTCGGGACGCGGTCGGTTTCTGGACATTGACCGTTCCGGAGCTGATAAACGAACAGGACGTGTTAAAAATCTGACCCTGCGCGGTCGCACTCCCTGCGGCATTGCCGTAAAACGTAGCACCAGGCTGGATCGCCGACCCAGACACGGTAGCGACGGACGTATTTAGCGAAGCCCAATTGTAATATCCACTGCCACATCCGCTGCAGTTGCTCTGCCCGGAGCAAGATGAGGAGGTAAATGCTGTGCACATGTTCCCATATATTGGTCCGAGGCCGCCGGTTCCACCGATAGGAAAGGTGGCTGTTGTTGTCCCCATGTATGAGCCGCAGAGCACAACGTAGTCACCACAACTAAAGTTTCTCGCCAGACCGGCCCCTGAATTTGAGACAAGCAGCCGTCCCGTGCCCTCGCCCCGTTCCAGCGTAAACCAGCTCACCTCTCCCGACTTAGCGTTTGTGGGCAGCTTTTTCCCATGTAAATCGGGTATTCGATTGATGATGATGTTTCGGAGGTCTAGAGCAGACGTCTCGTTAGGCGCCACATTGTAGTCCTGATACCAAGTCATCCCGGCGACCCCGATGCTCACACTGAAGA
>CAXUCT010000306.1:0-320 GCA_964249415.1 uncultured Bryobacteraceae bacterium
GCCCTGGACGTTCTGCTGAAGTCAACCGAGGGACGCGTCCCTAAACTGTTGCCGTTCAAGTATGCGCGCATGAACGCATCTCCGTTCGCGTTCTTTCGTGGCGCGGTCTCCATTATGGCAGCGGATCTCGCGCTGGAGCCGAACACCGGCTTGACAGTGCAGCTCTGTGGCGATGCCCATGTGCAAAATCTCGGATCGTTCGAAGCACCGGATGGGCGCATCATTTTCGACATCAACGACTTCGACGAGACTACCGCTGGCCCCTGGGAATGGGACACGAAACGCATGGCCGCTAGCATCGTGCTGGCAGGGTTTGAATC
>CAXUCT010000306.1:330-4995 GCA_964249415.1 uncultured Bryobacteraceae bacterium
CTACTATCGAGGAACTAGCCGCCGAGCCGGTCTTAGTGGCCGCGCGACATCAGATCCATCGAGTAAAGAAGGTGCAGGCGGTCTCTGCCGCGCTGCGCCAAGCAGAGCGGGCGAATCCGTCCGACCTCCTGGCTCGATACACCGAAAAAGATGGACACGGGCGGCTTCGCTTCAAGAAAGTCGAGGGTGTTCTGTGGCGCGTCGGAGGAACAGAGAGGCGGGACATCCTGAATAGCCTGCCTCTGTATCGGGAGTCCCTGGCGCCTGACAGGCTACACCTGTTTGACTTTTTTGAACCACTCGACGTCGCGTTCAAAGTTGTCGGAACAGGAAGCGTTGGATTGCGCGATTACGTGGTCTTGATGGAAGGTAACGGCTCGAACGATCCGCTGTTTCTTCAATTCAAGCAGGAGGTGCAATCAGCTTACGCTCCATATTTGAAGATGAAGCCGTATGCTCATCAGGGCGAACGCGTGGTGGAAGGGCAGCGCAAGATACAGGCGCTTTCAGATCTCTTATTGGGATGGACGCACATTGGCGAGCACGATTATCTGGTCCGGCAACTGAACGATCACAAAGGCAGCGTAGATTTGGACCAGCTTCGAGGGGAAGGCTTGACCAGTCTGGCTGGGCTAGCCGGCGAGCTGCTCGCTCGCGGGCACGCCCGGTCCGGCGATGCGCTGATGATTACGGGTTATATCGGGAGCGGGGACAAAGTCTTGCAGGCTCTCGTCCACTACGGATTGGAGTACGCTGCGGTCACGGAAGCAGATTTCGAAGTCTTTCAAAAAGCTATCAGGGATGGGCGCGTAAAAATCGCGGCAGCAACAAAATAGCCCAGATTCAGGCGAACCTGAACCTGGGCGTCTCCGCGAGGCGGTATGGTTACTTCTGTGCCGGGGCAGAGGGTGCGGCGCTATTCACTGCTGGCGCCGTCTTGGCTTTTTTAACGTGCTTCTTGGCTTTGGTCTTCCCGGTCGCGCTGCTCATGCTGTCGGCCTGGGTCGAAGCGGGTGCCTGGTTCTGAACCTTCTTGGCGACACTCGGAGCGGCCATCAGAAAAGGAACCGCGACCACCGTTAACAGGGTTGATGTGAATAGTTTGTTCATTTGTTTTCTCCTTGAATGTGTGGCGGAACCTTTTGATTGTTTTGCGGGCACAAGCGGCAGAGGCTATGTTTGTTTTTTGTTTTTGACCGCTGCCTTTGTGCCCGTTCCGTTCGCCGCTCACATCTCTACTTTGCCTTGAACTTGGGTTTTACGCCATCGCCTCGAACAGCACATTTTGATCCCGTATTTTGGGGATAGCCGCATTGGTTTTTTAATGAAAGAATCGTCATCAGTGCAACAGACTGATTCAGTTACACACGCCCACCTACAGCGTTTGCTGCTGCTGGGGCTGGGCCTCTCGGCGATACTGCTGCTTTCCGCTCTGCTGGTTGCGCTCCGGACCGTCCATCGAATCGACAGAGATACCCAGACGTTCGCTGATCGTACGACCCTCGCCAAGGGCGCTATAGACGGGATTGAGAAGCAGCAAACTGATCTGAATAGCCGCTGGCTGCAACTGGCGCGCCGGAGCGATGTAGTGCGGCGTGAAGAGATCCTCGATCAGCTCGCGCAATCACGGCAGCAGATGAGCACATCCCTGGAATCGGCTTATGAGCAGGCGGAACTGCTGCGCGAAAGCATCTTCCTTGAAGGGCACGGGCTTCTGCGCTGGACAGTGTGGCTGTTCGCCTTGTGCGTCGGGCTGTCGCTGGTTTGCGCTACCTGGGCAGTCCGGGTTTCCGCTGCTCTCTTCCGTAAGCTGGAGCAGCAGGCCGGTGAATTGACCCAGCTGCAGTATCAGTTCCTGGAGACCCAGGAGAACGTGGCGCGGAGGTTCTCGCACGAGCTCCATGACGAATTGGGTCAAGCGCTGACCGCAGTGAAAGCAAACTTGTCAGCCTTACGAGGTAGCGCAGATGAAGGGCGCCTAGATGACTGTATGCGGCTTGTAGACGGAGCGATCAAGGACGTTCGCGAGATGTCTCAGCTGCTACGCCCCACCATCCTTGACGATTTCGGATTGGATGCGGCGCTGCGATCGTTGACGGAAAGCTTCGCGCAGCGTACCGGCATTGAGGTCGAGTACAGCAGTGAAATGGGCGGCCGCCGTTTGCGCGACGATGCGGAAACAAATCTGTTCCGCATCGCCCAGGAAGCGCTCACCAATGTGGCACGGCACGCGGCAGCCACTTCCGTGTCTATGGACCTGGCGCCGCGAGGCGACGAGGTGGCTTTAACAATTCGCGACAATGGACACGGGTTTGAAATGAGCAACCGGCGGGGAGCGACAGGTTTGGGATTAGCCGGAATGCGGACGCGGGCACGCGGCTGCGGCGGAAGACTGCGTATGGAAACAGGCGCTGGAAAAGGCTTGAAGATTGAGGTGACGTGTCCGAGCGGAGCATAAGGATCTTGCTCGCGGACGACCACACTATCGTGCGTCAAGGCCTGAAGCTGATCCTTTCCGCCCATCCAGACTTGCAGGTGGTCGGCGAAGCGGCGAATGGGCGCGAGGCGGTGGATTTGGCCGAGAAGCTGAAGCCGGACGTCGTCTTGATGGATGTGGCCATGCCGGAGTTGAACGGCATTGAAGCAACGCGCCGCATGGTGGATGCTAATTCACGATTGCGCGTGCTTGTGTTGAGCATGCATAAGGAAGCGGTATACGTGCGTGAGATCCTGCGCGCCGGCGCCCGCGGCTACATCTTGAAAGACGCCATTGACACGGAATTGCTGGATGCGGTTCGATCAGTCGCCCGCGGCGATGGATACATCAGTCCGGCGGTTTCGGGAGCGCTGTTAAGCCATTACCGGCAGAACGTGACCGATCCCATCGATCTGCTTTCCAGCCGTGAGCGCGAGGTCCTGCAACTGATTGCGGAAGGCAGGACTAACAAGGAAATTGCAACACGGCTGAATTTGAGCGTGTACACCGTGGACTCGCATCGGGGAAAGGTAATGGAGAAGCTCAATCTGCACAGCACGGGGGAATTGGTGCGCTTCGCCATGAAGCACGGTTTAGTGGACTAAAAGCGCGGGGGTGTTAGGCCCGCGCCATAAACAAAACGCCTAGTCTTCTTCCGGTTCTTCCGGTTCCCGAGCCGCTTCTTCAAGCAGCGGCGGAGAGAGCAGCGTCAAAAGCTTATCCGCCTTCTCTTCTTCTGCCAGCGTCTGGGCCAACAGCTTGGCGACCTTCGTTTGGCCAAGTTGCTCCGCGATGGCGCGCAGCGTACCATAACCGGAGATCTCGTAATGCTCCACTTTCTGAGCCGCCGCGACGATCATCAAATCGGCAGCCGCATCTTCCTTTTCCTTACCTTCGTCGATTTGCTCCTGCCCCTCTTCGACCAAGCCCATCATGGCCTTGCAAGGTTTGGCTTTCGCTTTGGCGCCAAGTAGTTCAAACGCCTGTTTGAGGCGTTCCACCTGCACCTTGGTTTCTTCAAGGTGCTTTTCGAAGGCCTGTTTCAGCTTAGGCTCGTGAGCTGCCTTTGCCATTTTGGGCAGTGCTTTTATCAGTTGACCTTCGGCGTGAAGCAGATCCTGCATCTCGGCCACCAGCAAATTTTGCAGTACGGTTGACATCGTTTCGTTAAATCTCCTCAGTTAGCAGACGCCACTCGCTTTGTTCTGTTTCGTTTACGCAGAAAGCTTCCTTTTCCGAAGGCCGTCGAAGCCGACCGCCGCAACAATGACAGCACCGATAATCACTTGTTGCCAGTAAGGGTTCACGCCCAGCAGGTCGCTTCCATTCGACAGCAGCCCGATGATAAAAGCCCCGATGAGCGTGCCGGTCACGCTGCCTTCCCCGCCCCGGAGGCTGCCACCGCCAATCACCACAGCCGCAATGGCTTGAAGCTCATAGCCTTGTCCCGCCGTCGGTTGCCCGGTCATGAGGCGCGAGGCTTCAATCATTCCGGCTAAACCGGTGAGTATGCCTGCAGTAGCGTAGACCGCAGTGAGGTGAAACTGAATCGGCACGCCTGCGTAATAAGCGGCGCTGGGGTTGCTGCCCATTGCAAACGCATAGCGGCCCAGCTTGGTGTTCTCCAGAACGAAATGCATCATCACGGCGCAAACGGTCAGAATCCATAAAGAAACGGGGATTCCGAGAAGGGTGCCGTCACCCAGAAACGAGAATGCATCCGGTAAGCCGTGCACCGGCAAACCTTTTGAGACCACGAGCGCGAGACCGCGATAGGCTTCGAGAGTACCAAGCGTGACGATAAACGGATTGATGCGGAGTTGCGTAATCAGCAGGCCGTTCAAGCATCCGCAGAGAAAGCCACAGCCGATACCGATCGCAATAGCCAGCGGGATGGGTCTGCCGTTTTGCACCACCATGCTGCCGAATAATCCAGCGAGCCCTAGAGTGGACCCTACGGAAAGGTCGATCCCGCCGCTGATGATGACGAGTGTCATCCCAAGGGCCATGATGTTGATCACCGCAGTTTGCCGGGCAACGCTCGACAGATTGATCCGGGTGAGGAAATGAGGCGTCGCGATCGTCAGCGCCAGGAAGAGAACAGCGAGCGTAAGAAACGGCAGCAACCGTTGAAATCGCTGCATCAGGGACTCTCCACGGCAGCGCGCTCGCGCGAAGGAGTGGCCAGC
>CAXUCT010000306.1:5005-5816 GCA_964249415.1 uncultured Bryobacteraceae bacterium
ATCTCTTCTTGCGTGGTGCGGCCGGGCAGCTCACCCGTGAGGCGCCCTTGGGCCATAACGAGAATGCGATCGGCCACTTGAATTAGCTCGGGAAGCTCTGAGCTGACAGTCAGAATGGCCGCGCCGGAACGCGCCAGGCGGTCCATCTCAGCGAACACTTCTTGCTTGGCTCCCACGTCAATGCCTCGCGTGGGTTCATCAAATAGGAAAATGCGAGCACCGCGCGCGATCCATTTCGCGATGACTATTTTCTGTTGATTGCCCCCGCTCAGGCTTCCTGCCGGTTGCGCCGGGCTATTGCAGCGAATGCGCAGTTGCTCACGATACCCCTCAGCCAAAAGGGTCTCTTTGCGTTTACTCAGGAAGCCGAAGCTGCTGACGCTGTTCAGATCCGGCAAGGTGATGTTTGCCGCGATGGGAAGCGGCAAAATCAGTCCATCATGCTGCCGGTCTTCGGGGATCAGCGCCATGCCGGAGGCAACCGCCTGACGCGGACTGCTCAGCTTGACTACCTTCCCAGCCACTTCGACGGTGCCCCGCTCCGGCGGATCGATTCCGAAAAGAATGCGGCATAGTTCAGTCCGGCCCGCTCCCATCAAGCCTGCCAGGCCGACGATCTCGCCAGAACGGATCTCAAACGATATGTCCCGGACGAAACCGCGGCACAGCCCTTTCGCGCGCAGAAGGGTTTCGCCCCCAGGCTGCGGCGTGCGACGATCAACCGCGCTAACCGGCCGGCCCACCATGTGTTGAATGAGTTCTTCGCGCGCGAGGTCTTTCAGTTCGCCGGTGTGAACCGTAGTGCCGTCGG
>CAXUCT010000307.1:0-4284 GCA_964249415.1 uncultured Bryobacteraceae bacterium
CGGCAAGACATAATGCGCGCCATTCGGGAAGTGGTGGCGTGCTTTCCGATTTACCGGACGTACGTTGTGGCGGAGCGCGCTGAGATAACGGACGACGACCAACGATACGTGAATGAGGCTATCGACTGTTCCAAGGATAATCGTCCGGAGATCGACCCGGATCTCTTCGATTTTTTGCGCGACGTACTGCTGTTGCGCGTGCGCGGGAAGCTGGAGAGCGAGTTCGTCATGCGCTTCGAGCAGTTCACCGGCCCGGCGATGGCAAAGGGCGTGGAAGACACCGCCTTCTATTGTTTCAACCGGTTAGTCTCATTAAATGAAGTAGGCGGCGATCCGGGCAAATTTGGCATCTTGCCTGAGGAATATCACAGGTTCTGCGCCCAAGCACAACAATCGCATCCGCGGACTATGTTGGCCTCCTCGACGCACGACACCAAGCGCAGCGAAGACGTGCGGGCGCGCATCGATTTGCTCTCAGAGATTCCCCAGCGCTGGAAAGCAGCTCTTAACCGTTGGGAGCAGATGAACGCCAAGTACAAAAAGAACAGCTATCCGGACCGGAACACAGAGTACTTGCTGTATCAAACGCTAGTCGGTGTATGGCCGATCGGCACGGACCGGTTGCTGCCCTACATTCTGAAGGCAACCAGGGAAGCCAAAGAGCAAACAAATTGGCTTTCGCCAAACAAAGAGTTCGAAGAGGCAACGGCTGCCTTCATTGAAGCGATATTTCACGACGAAAACTTCCTGCGCGACCTGGAAGACTTTGTTCAGCCGTTAGTGGAGCCCGGCCGCATCAACTCGCTTTCGCAATTGCTCTTAAAACTGACGTCGCCGGGCATTCCGGACACGTATCAGGGGGCCGAACTTTGGGACTTGAGTTTAGTTGATCCAGACAATCGACGGCCAGTTGGTTACGCTGTGCGCCGCAGTTTGCTCGCCGAAGCGCGGAAGCTCAAGGTGGAAGATATCTGGAAGCGCATAGATGAGGGGCTACCCAAGATTTGGACGCTGTTCCATGCGGTGCGCACGCGATGGCAGCAGCCCCAGGCATTTGGACCTGAAGGCAGATACACGCCGCTATTCGCGAAGGGGAATAAGTCCGATAACGTGGTCGCCTACACTCGCGGTGAGAGCGTGGTCGTGATTGCGCCGCGCCTGGTTATGAAATTAGCGGGCGATTGGAGCGATACCTCGATCGAGATCCCATCGGGCAATTGGCGGAATCAGTTTTCGGGTTCGGTTGTGGAAGGCGGCAAGTTGCCACTAAGCCAAATCCTGGCGCGTTTCCCGATCGCGCTGCTGGTCAAAGAACTGGTTTAAAGAGTAAGATTCATGCACAAATTTGAAGTTTGGGCGCCGCTCGCCGGTACGGTGGCAGTGCGAATTGGCGATGTTTCACATCCGATGCAGAAATTGGAGAGTAACTGGTGGACGGCTGAAGTAGACGACGCGCGGCCGGGCCAAGATTACCGATTCGAGGTGAACGGCGGAGAGGCAATTCCGGACCCCCGATCTGCATGGCAGCCGGAAGGCGTGAACGGTTCTTCACGAATTGTGGACCACGGCTCATTTTCGTGGACGGACGGGAACTGGCAAGCGAGGCCGCTTGCCAGCGCCATCATTTATGAGCTGCATGTGGGCACCTTCACGCCCGCAGGAACGTTCAACAGCATCACCGAACGTCTCGGCTATCTACGGGAGCTTGGGGTCACGCATGTGGAGCTGATGCCGATTAATGAATTTTCCGGACCGTGGGGCTGGGGCTATGATGGCGTAGACCTTTTCGCGCCGCATCACTCTTACGGCACGCCGGATGATCTCAAGAGGCTGGTGGATGCCTGTCATGCCGAAGGGTTGGCAGTGCTCCTGGACGTGGTCTACAACCACTTTGGACCAGCCGGAAATTACCTGGGCCAGTTTGGTCCCTATCTCACGGAAGCGTACAAAACGCCGTGGGGTGCAGCCGTAAACCTGGACCACGAAGCCAGCCACGAGGTCCGCAGATTCTTCATCGATAACGCGCTGATGTGGCTGCGGGATTACCATTTCGATGGTTTGCGGCTGGATGCGGTACACGCGTTCATGGACCGCTCTGCCCTTCATTTCCTGGAGCAGCTTTCGTGCGAAGTAGACGCACTAGCGGCACAGCGCGGACGTCACGTGGTTCTGATTGCGGAAAGCGACCTGAACGATCCGCGCATTGTGAGGAGCAGAGAAGCGCATGGGTATGGCATCAACGCGCAGTGGAACGACGAGTTCCACCATGCGCTGCACACTGTTCTAACCGGCGAAACAAACGGCTATTACCAGGATTTCGGTTTGCTGGAGCATCTCGCGAAATCGCTGAAGCGCGCGTACGTTTACGACGGCAACTATTCGCCGCATCGCGGGCGCGCCCACGGTAGACCCATCGCAGGCCTGCCGGGCGACCGTTTTGTCGTGTTCGCGCAAAACCATGATCAAGTCGGCAATCGCGCGCAAGGTGAACGCCTCAGCCATTTGGTTAGCCCGGGGCGCCAGAAGATCGCAGCAGCACTGGTTCTCACTTCCCCCTTTGTGCCTCTGCTCTTTCAAGGGGAGGAGTTTGGCGCATCGTCGCCTTTCCTCTACTTTTCTCAGCACCACCCGGAACTAGGCCAAAAAGTGTCCGAAGGACGGAAAAACGAGTTCGGGGCCTTTGGATGGGATCCTGAGCAGGTGCCTGACCCACAGGACGCTTCTACTTTCAAGCGGTCGAAGCTGCGCTGGGATGAACTGACGCGAGAGCCGCATGCGTCATTGCTCGAGTGGCATAAGAAGCTGATTGCGCTACGCCGGGAAAGCGGCGCAGTGACCGATAGCCAGCTCACTCCAGTGGACGTAAAGTTTGATGAGCGCGCGAAATGGCTGGTGGTACATCGTGATGGCGTAGAGATCGCCTGCAACTTTGGCGCCGACCGTCAAGCCGTGCCGATTACCATCAATGGGAGGAATGTATTGGCCGCTGAGAAAGGATGGCAACTGCGGCCAGGGCTGATCGAACTGCCGGGAGAGTCGGTAGCGATTCTCAGCGAACAGCCGTTCTCAATGCAACAAGAGCTCAGTCAATACGCGTCCCGATGAACCACTCGGGGTTTGGATGTCAAGCATGGTGGTAAGCGTAGGCGCAATATCGTTGATCGTGATGGTGCGGTCATAGCGGCCCGGCTTAATGCCCGGACCCATGAATAGCACCGGCACGTGACGATCGTAAGCGTAGGGCGAGAAGTGAGTGGTGCCGCTCTTTCCTCGCATAAAACCGGGTTCAAGAACAATTGCCACATCCGGACTGTTGCGAGGATAATAACCATTCACCTCAGCTGTCGCAATGAAATCGCCTTGCACTCCGTTCTCCAGTTGTTCACGTGAGTAAACGCGAGAGATGTGCAGTTGCGGCATCGAAAGGAGAGCTTGCTTTACGATCTTATAAATCTCTTCTGCAGTAACTGGTTTGCCGTCCGCAGTCTTGGCATTTTCAAGGGATTGCGGATCGAAACAGAGGCCGTATTCGCTGCCACCGGAAATCAGCCAACTGGCTTGACCGAATCTCTTGTTCAAGGCAGATTGCGCCGCATTCTCTATTTCAGAAGCGGCCACATATCCGCCTGGCATCTTAAATGCCGTGTCATCATTTCCCGTGGAAGCTACGCCGTGATCCGCCGAAAGAACCACGATGACGTTTTGAAGGCCAACTTTTTGATCTATAACTTGAAACAGCTTTGCCAGCAGTTGGTCTGTCCGAATTGCCATATCGCGGACCTCGGGCGCATTGGGACCAACGCGGTGGCCCACGTAGTCGTTCGATGAAAAGGAGACGGTGAGAAGATCGGTGACCCCGCGCTGGCCTAATTGCTCACCGGCAATTGCCTCTTCTGTGAACCGCTCAATCAGCTCGTTGCCCCAAGGACTTGCGGGTAGATTCCCATACGGGGTAGCACTTTCACTCTTTGCCTGAAAGTTCCAGTCCGGAAATCCCTCCCATTTTCGATTCACATATTGGGCGGCTAGCTTTTGCTTGTTGAAGGCGGTCGCCCATTCAGGCAGTTCATTCATGTAGAACGTGCTGGTGATGAAGTTTCCTGTTACATCATCCAGCCAATATGCACCTGACGCCCGATGGCCCGAAGGTAGAATTGCGCCGCGCGCTTTGATGGAAATTCCGACAACCTTGGATTGGCTGTTAGCCATTCGAAGCTCATCGCCGACGGTGCTGACGAGCAGCCGGCGGGGTGATGCCGGATCAGCGTCCGTACAACGCTGCTC
>CAXUCT010000307.1:4294-5813 GCA_964249415.1 uncultured Bryobacteraceae bacterium
TACCACCAGTTGCTAACGATGCCGCTCACCGCGGGCATAGCTCCGGACATGAATATGCTGTGTCCGACGGCTGTGACGGTTGGAACTTGCGCATAGAACGCATTGGTGAAGTCAGCGCCATGCGTCAACAACTGGTCTAGGCCGCCGTGATAATCCCCACGAAAACGAGTCAAATAGTCGTAGCGAAATTGGTCAACGATAATTCCGACCACAAGCTTAGGCTTAGGTGCAGTCTGCGCGACAAGAACGCGAGTAAATTCCAACGGCGAGAGTAATGCGACAGCAAGAACCGCAAGCAGGCGAGCCAGCATTCCGCCTCAGCGTAGCAAAGCTTATAGCGGTGGAGCGATGGCTTTGACGTGAGGGCTTTCACCGCCCAGCCATTCGGGATTAGCAGCCGTGCTGTCGAAATGCGCGCTGGTCTTAAACAGTTCCCATTTGCCTCCCGCAGCTTCGGCAGCGGTTCGCGCCAGAAGGGCGTCCACCTTTTCCTTTGTGAAACTCTGATAAGTACTTGCCGCCTCGAATGCCTGGTCCAGGAATTCGGGCGTGTCGATGCCGGTGATCACGACGGAAGCAGGGCGCGTTAAGGCGTACTGCAGGCACTCCATCGGTGTGACAATTCCGCTCTTCAGAAACATGGCGTCGCCCATACTCTTCATCGCGAGCACTCCGATATTGCGCTTAGTCAACTCGGGCAAGACTTGATGTTCGAAGCTCCGGAAGTGCGCATCCATTACGTTGATAGGCATCTGAACGGCGTCGAACTGAAACCCGTGTTGATCGCCCACTTCGAGCATATAGAGCTGAATATGCGGATCTTTGTGGCCCGTAAATCCGATGTACCTAGTCTTCCCTGCCTTCTGCGCTTCCGAAACGGCTTCGATAGCGCCTTCGTCCCCGAAGATGCGGTCTGCGTCGTCAAAACGCACGATCTCATGGAACTGCAGCAGGTCGACGTGATCCACTTGCAGACGCTTGAGCGATTCGTCTATCTGCTTTGCGGCGCTTTGTTTGGTGCGTCCGTCGATCTTCGTCATCAAGAACGCGCGTTGGCGGTAGCTGCTCTCTTTCAGCGCTTTGCCCATGCGCTTCTCGCTGTCGCCTTTGTTGTAGTCCCACGAGTTATCTAGAAAATTGATGCCGCGGTCAATCGCTGCATGCATCAGCTTGATGGCGTTCTTCTCGCTGATGCTGGATTTGCCAAGGTGATATCCTCCCAGGCCGATGCAGGAGACCTTCTCGCCAGTGCGCCCCAGGGTTCGATAAGGAATGCTGTTGTCCATTACAGAAATAGATGTTACATCTAACGAAAGAGGGACACACGATTAACCCTTATCCGGGCCGTTATCGGTTGGCATTTCCTTGAGCTTGAACCCTGCCGGCCTTGTGAACAGCTTTGGATCGAACGGCAGGTCCTCATAAGTTGTGTACTCGTACGTATAAGTCCCATCGGGCATCTGCCAGCTCAGTTTGAGCGGTGTTTCGGTACCGGCTTTGACAACCAGAGTCGCGGTCC
>CAXUCT010000308.1:0-5783 GCA_964249415.1 uncultured Bryobacteraceae bacterium
CGGACGCCAGCAGGAGTTCTGCAAGTCGACCGGATTTGATTGGAAGGCAAACCATCTGCCGTAGTAAAAACGCGCCAACGGCCTCCCGTTATCTTATCTTTCACCGCGCGGGTGCAGATCCACACTCCGTCACGTCCGCGCGAATCCAGACAGAAGACGTCGTCGTTCGGCAAGCCCTCCTTTGTCGTGAGGCGCTTCAAGTCGCCCGAAGGAGTGATCAGGGCAGCACCACTGCCGATCGATCCCACCCACAGATTTCCAGCCTCGTCTTCAGCCAGAGCGCGAATCAAATTGTGGTGAAACACCGTCTGGTTGCGCTCTTCAAACTCGCGAAAATGCGTGCCGTCAAAACGAATCAGACTATCCTGCGTGCCTAACCAAAGGAATCCATCACGGCTCTGCAGGATGGAGTAAATCGTTGGCTGAAAAAGCCCTTCTTCCTGGCCCCAGATGCGGTGCGCGTACTGCGTGAGCGTTCTTTGAGGGTCAAGCGCGGGACTTGACGAGACCGACGCCGCAATCAGCAGAAGGATACCCATCGAGCGGCGGCACCCTCTTCTCGTAAGTCCGCGAATGGCCTTCACTGCGTCTCGATGGACAGAATGCACCGGGAAAGCACTACGGCTTCAAGTGTATCGAAGACATGATCGGCAACAAGTCCAGCCAACCGCAGCTTTCAGCAAGGAAGAATTTTGCACCGGTGCCCTTAGTACGGTATATCGCCGCGCCGCCGTTCCGCCGATATCTATGCCGTATGGCATAGGGGGATGTAACCATTTCGGCAGTCGCCAAATTCGCCCGCGCCGTTCATAGTCAAGGGAGCGAAGTTCACCTTCGCTAAACGTTGCTGCGTTTACCTAATCCGACCAACATGAGCACAGATTTACTATGAGCACCGTGCCGGCCTCTCCGAACAGTCTAGATACATCGGAGCGACCTTCCCAAAAACCTTCCGTGCCGCGGCGCTCGGGACATTGGGGGGTTTGGATTGCCGTCCTCTGCCTCGTTGCCGGTGCCGGTTATCTACTTTCTCATCGCCGCTCCCAATCCCAATCCCAACCCCAAGCGACCGGCAAGAAGGGTAGGGGCGCCGGTGCGGGTGCGATCCCAGTTTCAGTCAGCTCCGTCAAGCAGGGGAATATCGGCGTCTACGTGGATGCACTTGGCACGGTGACGCCGGTCTATACGGTGACAGTGACCAGCCGCGTCACCGGCGAGTTGACGAACGTGTATTACCGCGAAGGTCAGATGGTGCACAAAGGTCAGTTGCTTGCAGAGATCGATCCTCGGCCGTATCAAGCGGTCTACGTGCAGGCGCAAGGGCAACTGGAAAGAGACACGGCGCTGCTCAACAACGCCAAAACAGACCTGAGCCGATATCAGATGGCTTACGAGCAGCACGCGATTCCCGAGCAGACGGTAGCCACCCAACAGACAACCATCAACCAGGATCTAGCCACCGTAAAGGTAGATGAGGGAACGCTTGCAGCGGCCAAGGTCAATCTCGACTACGCCAAGATCACGGCGCCCATCGATGGCCGTGTGGGGTTGCGCACTGTCGATCCCGGCAACATCGTCCCGGCCAACGGGACCACCGGGCTACTCACTATCGCCCAAATTCAGCCAATTACCGTTATCTTCACCATGGCGGAAGACTACATCTCTGAGGTTGCAACCCAATTGCGTGCCGGGCAAAAGCTCCGCGTCGACGCGTTCGACCGTGAGAACGAAACCGATCTCGCGCAAGGAACTCTGCTCACGTTAGACAACCAGATCGACACGACAACTGGAACAGTCCGGGCACGCGCCACATTCGCGAACCGCGACTTCAAACTCTTCCCAAATGAGTTTGTAAATGCGCGACTGCTCGTCAAAACGTTGAAGAACGTGAACTTGATTTCCACCGCGGCCATACAACGCAACAACGACGTTGCCTTTGTCTATGTGGTCAACACCACCGCTCGCACCGTGCAGTCGCGCAACGTCAATATCGCCGTTACCGACGGCACTATGGCTGCCGTCACTGGTGTAAGCCCGGGAGAGACGCTGGTCACTGACGGCTTTGACAAGCTCCAAGAGGGATCAAAGGTAAGCATTCGCAAGCCGACGGGAGCAGCGCCCGCGCCGCCCAATACTGGAGAGACTCAGCCCCAAACCAACCAGTTCAATGGTGACACGCAGCCCAATCCTCCGGGCTCCAGCGGCAACCATCATAATCCGCAGCCGCCGCAGACTTTCACAACCGGCACTTCTCAGCTCCGTCCGGGACGGCACAAATGAATCCGTCGCGGCCATTCATTCTGCGGCCCATCGCCACATCCTTACTGATGGCGGCCATCCTGCTGGTCGGCATCGTCTCGTACAAGCAGCTGCCGGTTTCCGCGCTGCCCGAGGTGGACTATCCCACCATGCAGGTAGTTACCTTTTATCCAGGCGCGAGCCCAGCAGTCACGGCTTCCGCCATCACAGCTCCTCTTGAGCGGCAACTCGGCGAGGTGCCCGGTTTAAATCAGATGCTTTCCACCAGCTCGGAAGGCGCTTCGGTGATCACGCTTCAGTTTGCCCTAAGCCTCAGCATTGACGTGGCTGAGCAGGAGGTGCAAGCGGCCATCAATGCCGCGCAGACTTTCTTGCCTACAGATCTGCCGATGCCGCCGATTTACACCAAGACCAATCCGGCGGATGCGCCCATCCTTACGCTCGCGTTGAGTTCGAAAAGCATGCCGTTGCAGCAGGTGGAAGATTTCGCCGACACACGGCTCGCGCAGAAAATCTCACAGCTATCGGGAGTCGGCGCGGTCACTATCGGCGGCGGCCAAAAGCCCGCCGTCCGTATTCAGGCGAATCCCACCCAACTCGCCTCTTACGGATTGAATCTCGAGGACCTGCATACAGCCTTAACGGCGACCAGCCTCGACGCCGCAAAAGGCAGCTTCGATGGACCAAACGTCGGATACCAGATCAACGACAACGATCAGCTGCTTAATGCGAAGGATTACAACCAGGTCATCATCACTTATCGCAACGGTGCGCCCGTGATGTTAAAGGATGTCGCCCGCGTGGTCGACGGCATCGAGAACGTCAAACAGGCGGCCTGGATGAATGAAACCCCGGCTGTGATCGTCAACATCCAACGGCAGCCTGGCGCAAACATCATTCAAGTTGTGGACCGCGTGAAGGCGCTGCTTCCAAAGCTGCGCGCCACTATCCCACCGTCCATCTCAGTCGCTATCCTCACCGATAGAACACTCACCGTGCGCGCGTCAGTGTCCGACGTGGAGTTCGAATTAATTGTGTGTATCGCGCTGGTCGTGATGGTCATCTTTGTGTTCCTTAGGAACCTGGCGGCCACTTTCATTCCGAGCGTTGCCGTGCCTTTATCTCTCATCGGTACCTTCGCGGCCATGTACATGCTCGGTTATAGCCTCAACAACCTAACGCTGATGGCGCTTACCATTTCTACCGGTTTCGTGGTGGATGACGCCATCGTGATGATCGAAAACATCATGCGTTATATCGAAGAAGGCGAAGCGCCATTACAAGCCGCCCTCAAGGGCGCGGAGCAGATTGGTTTCACCATCGTCTCGCTTACCATTTCTCTCATCGCGGTTTTGATCCCCTTGTTGTTCATGGGCGACATTACTGGCCGGCTCTTCCGTGAATTTGCAGTTACGCTTGCTGTCACCATTCTGGTTTCCGCTGCCGTTTCGCTCACACTCACCCCTATGCTTTGCGCCAAGCTCCTTCGGCACAGAGAAAGGGCGCGGGAAGGGCGCTTTTATAAGGCGTCCGAGGCCGTGTTTGAGAAGACAATTGCGTTTTATGGCAGAACGCTCGAATGGGTGTTGGAGCATCGCAATCTAACACTTCTGGTCGCGTTAGCTACCTTCTGCTTAACAATCTTTCTCTACGTGGTCATCCCCAAAGGATTCTTCCCTGTCCAGGACACCGGAGAAATCCAAGCTGTTTCCGAAGCCGATCAGAACGTTTCCTTCACCCAAATGTCCGATCTGCAGCAGCATTTAGGTGCAGTCATCTTGCAAGACCCCGCGGTGGAGAGCATCTCTTCCTTCATCGGCGTCGATTCAACCAACACCACTCTGAACGCCGGCCGCATCCAAATCAACTTAAAACCTCATGAACAGAGAAACGGCAGCGCGGTAGACGTGATCCGCCGTTTGCAGCCGAATCTAGCCAAAGTAGCGGGCATCACGCTCTACATGCAGCCGATCCAAGACCTGAGTGTAGAGGACATCGTCAGCCGGACCCAATATCAGTACAGCCTGGAAGACCCGGATCCCAACGAGCTCGCGCGCTATTCCGGGCAGTTCGTCAATCGGTTAAAAGATCTGCCGGAACTCGCTGATGTCGCGAGCGACCTCCAGACCCACGGCCTGGAGGCAGCACTCTTCATTGACCGCCAAACGGCGATGCGCGTCGGACTTACAGCACAGAACATCGACGACACGCTTTATGATGCTTTCGGTCAAAGGCAGGTCTCCACCCTCTTCACCCAATTGAACCAATATCACGTCATTCTCGAAGTACTGCCGGAATTTCAAACCAATCCCCGCAATCTGCATGATATTTACCTGCGGTCGGCGAGCGGGGGAGCTGTCCCGCTGAGCACAATTACTCAGTCACAAAACTCGTCAATGCCGAATTTGATCAGCCATATCGGACAATTTCCGGCCACCACCGTCTCCTTCAATCTGGCGCCGAACGCGTCGTTAGGCGCTGCGGTAGACGCTATTCGCAAGGTGGAGAAGGAGATGCCGCTCCCCGCCGCCATGGAAGCCTCTTTTCAGGGCACCGCCCAAGCATTCATTGCCTCGCTCAGCAACGAGCCGCTGTTGATTCTGGCCGCGCTTGTGACTGTTTATATCGTGCTCGGAGTGTTGTATGAAAGCTACATCCATCCCATCACCATTCTGTCTACGCTGCCCTCCGCTGGTGTAGGCGCGCTGCTCGCTCTTATGATTTGCCGGCAAGAGCTGACGGTTGTGGCCATCATCGGCATCGTTCTCTTGATCGGCATCGTCAAAAAGAACGCCATCATGATGATCGACTTTGCGCTCGAAGCGGAACGCAAAGAAGGCAAGAACGCTTACAACGCTATCTTCCAGGCTTCGCTTCTGCGCTTCCGGCCCATCATGATGACTACCATGGCAGCCTTGCTGGGCGCCGTGCCGCTGGCCTTCGGAACAGGCACGGGCTCAGAGCTCAGACGGCCGCTCGGCATCACCATCATCGGCGGCCTGTTATTAAGTCAACTTCTCACCTTGTATACAACACCCGTCATCTATCTGTTCTTCGACGAGCTCGCTTCGAAGTTCGCCGCTTTCCGAAACAGGCACTCTGAGCGCGAACCGGGCTCCGGCCTGGAGCCGGCGCCTGCCGCTGGAGACTGATATGAACTTGCCGAAATTAGCTCATCCTTGTTTGTTCGGGCTGCTTGCAATCGATTTTCGGAGCCGCGCCCCTCAGGGAGCGCGGAAAAGTATCAGCGCATGAGCCTATCCTCGCCCTTCATTCGGCGACCCGTTGCCACAACGCTGCTCACTGTGGCGGTCGGACTAGCCGGCGCCGTGGCCTTCCGCCTCCTCCCGGTGTCCCCCCTCCCGCAGGTTGACTTCCCCACCATCTCCGTATCCGCGGGCCTCCCCGGCGCCAGTCCGGAAATTATGGCATCTTCCGTCGCCACTCCGCTCGAACGCCAGTTCGGACGAATCGCCGGGGTCACCGAAATGAGCTCATCCAGTTCGTTGGGGCAGACCGGCATC
>CAXUCT010000309.1:0-5783 GCA_964249415.1 uncultured Bryobacteraceae bacterium
CATTGTGCCGGAAGAGCAATGCGGTACTGACAAGCGAGAGGATGATACAAGCCGTTCCGACCGTCAGCAGGAACTTGCGGCCGCTGCGGTCAAGCATCGTCAGTCCCACAATGGTCATGAGAAAGTTCACAAGCGTGAACACTACATAGCCCCAGTGCGCCTGCAGATCTGACAAGCCGCTTTGCAAGAGAATGTTGGTGTTGTAACCGATGATGGAATTGATGCCGGTAGCGGTGTTGCAGAAAAGAATCACGCACGCGAGCAGGAAGGGGATTACATACTTGCGGCGCAACAGCGATTGGTTCACCTCAGCGCCCGTTGCAGCATCGGCTTGCGGCGGAGCGGCGGTCTCTTTCATCTCGTTCAATTCAACCGTGGCTTGTTCTGCGGGACGGGAACGCAGGAGCGCGGCGAAGGCGGCGTCTACTTTGCCGCGGCGAAACAACCAGCGGGGCGATTCGGCTACAAATAAACTGCCCAGCACAAACAGGACGCCTGGCGGGAGAGAGACCCAGAAGATGCGGCGCCATGCCTGGTCCTTGAACGCGAATACGGTGGCGGCATCGGCGAGGCGAGTCACATCCGCGACGCGATAACTGAAATAGATACCGATGAGAGCGGCGGAAACGATCCCGAGCGTCAGCAGCCACTGGAAGATGCCGGTCCCTTTGCCGCGACTGGAAGCGGAGAGGCACTCGGCTAAGTAGAGCGGAACAACTACACCGATGAAGCCACCGCTTACTCCCTGCAGAAGGCGGCCAAAAAACAGAGGCGCGTAACCGTGCGAAAGAGCAATCACGGGAATGCTGACGACGAACGTCACTCCACTCAGGATCATGAGGGGTTTGCGGCCCATCCAATCAGCCAGCAGGCCAGCGAACAGAGTGGAGATGACGCTGCCCAGAAGCACAGCGGCCACGATGATGGAAAGCTGACCGGCGTTCAGGCCGGAGGTCGCTTCTAAGTAAGGTAGAGCGCCACCGATAATACCGACGTCAACTCCATAGAGCAAGCCGCCGAGCCCAGCAACTAGTAAGAGGAAGCGATTGTAGCCAAGAGTTTCGTTTGCGAGAGCCATGCGTCCCAAAGGATCAGTATTTCAGGCTAGCGCGCCAGCCGACGGTTCAGTGCGGTCCCAACGAGAGTATCAATTTCTGGTGTGCTGACGCGAAGGTTGTCGCGGAGACTCGCGTGCGATGCCAGCAGTAGTTTGCCGAATTCCGTCGCGTCGGCGCGCACACGTGCATCCGGGCGGACCCGGAACGCGACATCGCGATGGGCAGCACGGGCAGGTGGTGATAGTCGATGTGCTCGCCGATGAGGTTGATCCGTCCGGGAACCGAGACCAGATGCGGCCGGGGACCCCGGGCCGTAGTGGCTGTTTAGTAAGCTAATCGCCTGTTCGGAAACGGACATGCTTGGTGTGGCGAGTGGACGTAAAGATAATATTTGCGGTCGATGTCGGTATACGGACGGAACATTTCCGGTCCTCAGCCGTATTTACTAGATGAACTCACAAGTATCGGCGATTGTGGGACGATAACGTTAATCCCTCCAAGCAAGCGGGCCTCGTGTATCCATTCTCCTTAATATCAAGAAACTTACTGGTTGTCTCTGCAGTGCTGTGCGCCGTTGTGAGCGTTTCGTGCGCTAAGAAAAACGCCGCGCAAGGAGGCGGAGCGATGATGATGCCGGCGGTTCCGGTGCGCGCCGTCGAGGCGCTTGCGTCCGATGTTCCGCTGAACGTGGCGGCGGTGGGGAACGTAGAGTCCCTAGCGACTGTGGACGTAAAGTCGCGCGTTGCCGGTCAAGTCGTGAGGGTGGATTTTCAAGAAGGGCAGAACGTAGAGAAGGGTCAGTTGCTGTTCGAGATCGATCCCGAACCGCTGCGACGCCAGATGGCTGAATACCAGGCCGATCTCGCGAAAGACTCAGCGCTTGAACAGCAGGCCCGCGCCAACGTTGTGAAGGATCAGGCCATGTTGAAGCAGACGCGTTCGGCCGCCGATCGCGGTCTTCAGCTCTCTAAAGAGGGGATTTATTCCAGGGAGCAAACCGAGCAGGTAGTCGCCACCGCAGACTCCTCGCAGGCGAGCCTGGATGCCGACATGGCGGCGGTGGACAGCGCCGTAGCCGCCAAGACAAGCGATAAGGCCAAGGCCGCCCAAACACAACTCCAACTGGATTACACAAAAATTACAGCGCCTATCAGTGGACGGGCGGGAGCGATCGCGGTGAAGGCGGGCAATCTGATCAAAGACAACGACGTGGCGCTGGTCACATTGCTGCAGATGTCACCGATTTACGTTTCGTTTGGAGTGCCGGAACAACTGCTTCCGGAGGTTCGGAAGTACAACGGGGAGCATCCGCTGCTTGTGAACGTGACGCCCGATGGTGGAGAGAGTACTGTTGTTGGAGCTCTGCGCTTTATCGATAACTCGGTGGACAACACCACCGGCACGATCAAGCTGAAAGCCGAGTTTCAGAATGCGGACCACGCCTTGTGGCCGGGCGAATTCGTGAACGTACAGGCGCGTCTGAATTTGGAGCACAATCGGATCACCATTCCGAGTCGCGCTATCCAAACAGGGCCGCAAGGCAAAAACGTTTGGGTGATGAACCCGGGGGACAACACGGTCGCGATGCGTCCCGTTCAGGTGCTGCGGAATTACACGCCGGCTAAGGCCGATGAAGAGGCGGTGATCGGCGATGGCTTGCACTCGGGAGAGATGGTGATTTCGGAAGGCCAGATGCGACTGGCTCCCGGAGCGAAGGTAAGAGTGCTGGAGAAGCAGACGCAATTGGGGGCTGCGGCCCACGCGGACACGCCGGGAGTGTCTTAAGGACGCGCTATGCACTTTACCGATTTTTTCATCCGCCGCGCCATTACCACCACGCTGCTAATGGCCGGCATCCTCGTGTTTGGTCTTATCAGCTACTTCGGGCTTCCCGTCAGCAACCTGCCCGCGGTGGAATACCCCGTGCTTCAGGTGTCTGCATCGCTGCCGGGAGCAAACCCGGACATCATGGCGTCCTCCGTCGCGACGCCGCTGGAGGCAGAGTTTTCGACCATTGCCGGCATCAACAGCATGTCGTCATCCAGCTCGCTCGGCTCCACGAGCATCACCTTGCAGTTCGACTTGAATCGAAGCATTGACGCCGCCGCACAAGACGTGCAAGCTGCCATTTCACGCGCGCAGGGAAACCTGCCGACAAACATGCCTGCGCCACCTTCTTATTCGAAGGTCAATCCCGCCGAGCAGCCAATTCTCTATATCGCGATGGCGTCTAACACGATGTCCGCCTCACAACTGGATGAGTATGCGGAGACCATGCTGGCGCGGCGCATCTCCATGGTGAGCGGCGTAGCGCGCGTGCAGGTGTTCGGATCCAAGAAATATGCCGTTCGCGTGCAGGCGGATCCGCAAAAGTTGGCGTCGCGGCAAATCGATTTGGAGCAGGTACGAACCGCGCTCTCCTCCGGCAGCTTGAATCTACCGGCGGGAGAGCTTTACGGGCATTCGACCGCGTACACAGTGCAGTCGAATAGCCAACTGACTTCGGCCTCTCAGTTCGCTCAGTTAATTGTCAGTTATCACAACGGCAGCCCGGTCTATCTGGACGAGTTGGGCAATGTGTTCGATAGTGTCAGCAATACCCGGTCCCTGTTCTGGATCAATGGGCAATCCAGCATTGTTCTGGCAGTTCAAAAGCAACCGGGCTCCAACACTGTCGCGGTAGCCGATGCGGTGAAAGCATTGCTGCCGGTGTTGAAGCAATCGATGCCGGCCGGCATTATTATTGAGCGGTCGTTCGACGCTTCAGAAAACATTCGCGCCTCCATCGCCGATGTGAAGTTTACGTTGATTTTGACCATCTGCCTGGTCATCCTGGTGATCTTCGTCTTTCTGCGTAACGTCTCCGCCACGGTCATCCCAAGCCTGGCTGTTCCGCTTTCACTTCTGGGCACATTTGCGGCCATGAAGCTGATGGGTTTCACAATCGACATCCTGTCGATGATGGCGATGACGCTCTCAGTGGGCTTCGTTGTTGACGATGCCATCGTGATGCTTGAAAACATCGTGCGGCACATGGAAATGGGCAAGCCGCGCATGCAGGCCGCGATCGATGGCGCGCGGGAAGTGGGATTCACCATCGTGTCCATGACTGTATCGCTGGTAGCAGTATTCATTCCGGTGCTGTTTCTGGGTGGGATTATCGGGCGCCTGTTACGCGAGTTCTCGGTCACGATTGCGGTAGCGGTTTTGATTTCCGGGCTCATCTCGCTGACGCTCACTCCGATGTTGTGCAGCCGTTTCCTGCGGCATGAGAGCCATCCTCAGGGCGCATTCTACCGCTGGTCTGAGAACTTTTTTGTTTGGCTGAACAACGCCTATCGCCGGACTCTGCAGATTGCCCTGAGGCACCGGCTTCCGGTTTTGCTCGCCAGCATTGCCCTTACGGCGGCAACCGTGTATCTGTTTGTGGTGATGCCAAAGGGCTTTATGCCTACGGTGGACCAAGGCTTTGCATTCGGCGGATCAGAAGCAGCCGAGGACACCTCCTTTGACGAGATGGTCCGGCTGCAGCAAAAAGTGAACGCTATTGTGCGGAAGAATCCATGGATTGAGAGCTATGGATCCGGAACGCCCATGTCCGACCAGAACTCAGGCTTTCTGTTCATGGCCTTTAAGCACGACAAACATCGTCCCAAGGTGAACGCCATTATCGGGCAACTAGAGCAGCAATTCGCTTCGATTCCCGGCCTGATGGTTTTTCTACAATCTCCGCCGCTGATTACTCTGGGACAAAACGAAGGCCGCAGCGCGTATTCGGTGGCCCTGCAGGACGCGGATACGACGGAACTGTATAGATGGGCTCCGAAGCTGGAAGCGAAGCTGCATACGATTCCGCAGCTCAAAGACGTTTACAGCGATTTACGGTTGAGCAGTCCGCGTCTAGACGTGCAGATTGATCGCAATCGCGCGCTCGCTGTAGGAGTGACGCCCGATGCGATCGCAAATACGCTTTACGACGCCTACGGCAACCGGCGGGTCACGACGATTCAGACGGCGGCAAACCAGTACGACGTGCTTCTAGAGGTGTTGCCGGAGTATCAGCGGAACCCTTCGGCGCTAAGTGACTTATACATCCGGTCCAGCCAAAACAAGATGGTGCCTTTATCGTCGGTTGCTGAGTTGAAACAGACAGTGGCTCCGCTTAGCGTGAACCACATCGGGCAGCTTCCGGCGGTGAACTTTCAGTTCAACTTGAGCCCCGGAGTAGCGCTGAGCCAAGCCACAAAGCTGGTGGATGAAGCAGCGCACCAGATCGGCATGCCCGATACAGTGACCTTCAGCTATCAAGGCACGGCCGCCGCTTTCCAAAACTCCGTTAAGGGGTTGGGCATGCTGCTCCTCATCGCGGTTCTGGTGATCTATCTCGTGCTCGGCATTCTGTATGAGAGCTTCATTCACCCGATCACGATTCTCTCGGGGCTGCCTGCCGCTGGCCTGGGTGCGCTATTGACGTTGCTGCTGTTTGGCGAAGACTTGAACCTGTACTCGTTTGTTGGTATTGTTTTGCTGCTCGGCATTGTGAAGAAGAACGCGATCATGATGATCGACGTGGCACTTGAGGCGCAACGTAAAGAAGGTAAGTCACCGGAAGAAGCGATCTTCCAAGGCTGCTTGCAGCGGTTTCGGCCGATTATGATGACCACCATGGCGGCGTTGCTCGGCACTCTGCCGGTTGCGTTTGGGACCGGCGCTGGAGGTGAAGCA
>CAXUCT010000310.1:0-5750 GCA_964249415.1 uncultured Bryobacteraceae bacterium
GCGATAGGGAGCGAGCGCAGTTTCGGTGACAGCAACCAGGCAAATGTCCGCAATGCCGGTGATCTCGAGATCCCCCATCTTGAACAGGTAGTCTGGTTCGCAATGGAGTAGCGGTTTCAAAAAATTGAGAGACTTGTCTGTGTCGGTGGTGAACAGCCGTGCGTAGGTCTTAAGAATCACTGAACGCCTCTACTATCGCGCTGGCAGGCTTGGGCTACACGATAAATTTGAAATCCAACATATTATGTCATTACGGGACGAGGCACGACGTGGCCCACAAAATATACTTCCGTTATGGGGCTGTTTCTTCTCGCGTTGCTTTTTTACGGCAGCGCCGCAGACATTCACAAACAGGGCGTGGATCTCTACGGACATCAGCGGTATGCGGATGCCATTGCAGCTTTAGAAGAGGCGGTTCGGAGTGAAGAGGCGAAATCACCGGAATACAAAGAATCCGTTCTGTTGATAGGCCAGAGTTACTTTATGCTTTCGCAAGCGCCCAAAGCGATTCCTTGGCTTGAGAAAGTGCCGTCGGTGAACGAGGCGAATTACATGCTGGGCTATGCGTATTTGCAAATCGCGCAGCGGGACCAGGCGGAGTTAGCGTTCGCGCGGCTGTTCGGGCTGGCGCCGGCTTCCGCGGCTGCGCACCTGCTGGCCGGGCAAATGATGCTGAAAAAGGAGTATGAGACGGAAGCAGTGGCCGAAGTCAGAACCGCGCTCGCGCTGGACCCGAAGCTGCCCGAAGCGCATTTTCTGTTGGGTGAAGTGGCGATCTATCGCGGGCGCCTGGACGAAGGCATCGCGGAGATGAAAGCGGAATTGGTGCTGGACCCGAACTTCTCCATGGCTTGGTATCGGCTGGGCGATGGCTATACGCGGCAGGAAAACTGGGAGCTCGCGATACCTAATCTGCAACGTGCCGTTTGGTTGAACGCTGAATTCAGCGGTCCGTACATCTTATTAGGCAAGTGTTATTACAAGAAGCATGACTGGACGAACGCGGAAGGGATTCTGCGGCGCGCGGTCAAGCTGGATCCGAACAATCACGCCGCGCAGTACCTGCTGGGCCAGACATTGATGGCGGCCGGGCAAACAGCGGAAGGCCGCGCGGTATTGAAAAAGTTGAATCCAGAAAACGCATCAGACGAGCCCAAATAAGCAGACATGCCATCGCGCAGGACATTCGTTAAATCGTTGTGTGCCGCCGTACCGGTCTTCTCTTTTGAGCAGTTGCTCGGGGAGGTTCCACTAGGCGTTCAGTTCGTGAACGTAGCGCGGGAAGCCGGGTTGAATGCCAGGACCACCTTCGGCGCCGAGCAAAGCAACAAATACCTGCTCGAAACCACCGGCTGCGGCGTGGCATTTATTGACTACGACGACGACGGATGGCTGGATATTTTCTTCGTCAACGGCACGCGTTTTGAGACGAACTATCCGAAGGGTTCTGAGCCCATCAGCCGTTTATATAAGAACAATCGCGACGGCACGTTCACGGATATCACCGTCAAGGCGGGCGTAGCGCGCACCGGTTGGGGACAAGGCGTCTGCGTGGGCGATTACGATAACGACGGCCACGAGGATTTGTTCGTTAGTTATTGGGGTGACTGCTCGCTGTATCACAACAACGGGAACGGCACGTTCACTGACGTTGCCGCCCAAGCCGGCGTAACCACGCGCACGTCAACTGGATTGAAGCGCTGGAACACCGGTTGCGCGTTTCTCGATTACGACCGCGACGGACATCTGGATCTCTACGTGGCCAACTACATCGACTTTGACCCGAAGACCGCGCCCTTGCCGGAGAGCGGACCCTGCCTCTACGAAGGCCTAGTGGTTGCTTGTGGACCGCCGGGCTTGCAGGGGGGCAAAGACATCCTATTCCATAACAACGGCAATGGTACCTTCACCGACGTTTCAGAAAAGGCGGGCATCACCAAAAAACAGGGCACTTATGGGTTAGGCGTGTTGGTGGGCGATTTCGACGGCGATGGCTGGCCGGACATTTATGTAGCAGACGACTCCGCGCCATCGGCGCTCTTCAAGAACAACCACGACGGCACGTTCACCGATGTCGGATTAGAAGCTGGCGTAGCTTTCGGCGCCGACGGCAAGACTCAGGCAGGCATGGGCGTATCTGCCGCTGACGTGTTTGGAAACGGCAGGCTCGACATCGTGAAGACAAACTTTGCGGGCGACACCTCCAGCCTTTATCGAAATCTGGGTGACGGGAATTTCGAAGATGACACCTACCAGTCCGGGCTGGGACGGAATACGCGCTTCCTGGGCTGGGGAGTCTGCTTTCTCGATTTCGACAATGATGGCTGGCCGGACATCCTCACCTGCAATGGCCACGTCTATCCGGAGGTTCGCGAGAAGGCCAGCGAATCGGGCTATCGCGAGCGCAAAGTTTTGTATCACAACCTGGGGAACGGCAAGTTCGAAGATGTTTCACCATACGCTGGGCCCGGCATTCTGGAAACCGTTGCGGGCAGGGGATGCGCCATCGGCGATTTCGATAATGACGGCGATTTGGATGTGGTGGTGAACTGCGTCAACGACGTGCCGCAACTGCTGCGCTGCGACAGCACGTTGAAGAATAATTGGCTGAAGGTGAAGACGGTGGGAACGAAGTCAAATCGCTCCGGCATCGGCGCGCGCATTTACTGCCGGGTCGAGGGCCAGCGCGAACGGCTCGAAGAAGTGAGAAGCGGGGGCAGCTACATTTCGCAGAGCGATCTGCGCGTGCATTTCGGTTTAGGCAAAGCGGGGAAGGCAGATCTGGAGATTCGCTGGCCTAGCGGACAAATCGATCACATCACGGGCGTGAAGGCAAACCAGGTGGTGATTGCGGTAGAAGGCAAGGGCGCCGGAAGCGTTTCCAAGCGCTAGCTCAACGTCAGCTTATATCCCCCCTCAGCCCCGTTCCAGCAAGCCGCGTCTTCGCCGCTCGTCTCACGCTGCTAGCATTAGGGACGAAGTGAAGCTTTCGGATGCCGTTAAAATAGCGCGTACTGTAAAAGTGGGCAATGCGCGCCGATTCGCGCAGCATGTGGTTCCGGAAGTAGTGCGGCCTGCCCGCATCATCTGGAATCAGGCGATGGGAGCGGTGTTCCTCTTGCTTGCTTTGATGTTTTTTGGTTACGCTGCGACTAGCCGCAAGAATCCTGCGGGAATAGCCGGTGCTGTTTTCCTTGGGGCCGTGATGGCGTTCTTCGGAATTGGCTCATTCTTGAAAGCGCGGCGGATCGGCCGGGCCTTTAGGTAGCCCTTTGTCTTTCCCTGAGCATCCCGGAGAGTTCCCGTATACGCGTGGAATTTATGCGGACATGTACCGGCGCCGTCTCTGGACCATGCGTCAGTACGCCGGTTTCGGAACGGCTGAAGAAAGCAACAGGCGCTATAAACTTCTTCTCGCTCAGGGCGTCACCGGCCTTTCGGTTGCCTTCGACCTGCCTACACAGATGGGCATGGATTCCGATTATCCACTCGCTGCCGGCGAAGTGGGGCGCGTAGGAGTGGCGATTGACTCACTCGCCGATATGCAGGTTCTGCTGGACGGCATCAAGCTGGACGAAGTGAGTACGTCGATGACCATCAATTCGACCGCGGCCATCTTGTTGTGCTTATACGTTCTAGTGGCGGAGCAGCAGGGAGCTGACAAAGGCAAGCTTTCCGGCACCATTCAGAACGACATTCTGAAGGAGTACATTGCGCGCGGGACCTATATTTATCCGCCGCGGCCCGCGATGCGCATCATCACGGACCTGTTTCGGTGGGCGCAGCGCGAGGTGCCCGAATGGAATACGATCTCGATCAGCGGCTATCACATTCGGGAAGCGGGTTCGACGGCGATTCAGGAAGTGGCGTTTACACTGGCAAACGCGATCGCTTATGTCGGAGCAGCCATTGCGGCTGGACTGGATGTGGACTCGTTTGCGCCGCGACTCAGCTTCTTCTTTAACGCTCACAATAATTTTCTAGAGGAGGTGGCGAAATATCGTGCTGCCCGCCGCTTGTATGCGCGCATTATGCGCGAGCGCTTTGGGGCGAAGTTGGATCGCTCCTTGATGTTGCGCTTTCACGCGCAAACCGCCGGCTCCACGTTGACCGCCCAGCAGCCGGAGGTGAACGTCGTGCGTGTCGCATTGCAAGCCTTGGCGGCAGTGCTGGGCGGCGCGCAGTCGTTGCACACCAACAGCCAAGATGAAGCGTTATCGCTGCCCACCGAACGATCGGCGCTGCTGGCCTTGCGCACGCAGCAGGTGATCGCATATGAGAGCGGCGTGACGGCGGCGCCGGATCCGCTCGGCGGTAGCGAGTATATTGAGAACCTGACCGATGAGATTGAAGCTGGTGCGCAGGCCTACATCCGGAACATTGATGCGCTCGGCGGAACGTTGGCGGCTATAGAAAAAGGGTACGTGCAGCGGGAGATCCAGAACGCTGCCTATGAACAGCAGAGAGCGGTGGAAGAGGGCCGCCAGATCGTCGTAGGCGTGAACCAATTCCGAAGCGAGGAACTCGCCGCGCCAAATCCATTTCGACTCGATCCGGCTTTGGAGCGGCAGCAGATCGATCGCGTGCGCGCCCTTCGCGCATCCCGCTCCGCGGAAGCGGTGAGCAGCGGGCTGTCGCGATTGGACAGGGCCGCTCGCAGCACCGAAAATCTCATGCCGGTAATACTCGACTGTTGCCGTTCTCTTTGTACGGTGGGCGAAATCTCAGACGTGCTGCGGAAAGTATTCGGCGAGCACCGCGAGTCTTTCTAAACACAGACTCGTGTTGCGAGTCTTTCTAAAATAAAGACTTGGAAACGATTCAAATCATCGGCGCCGGGCTGGCGGGCTGTGAAGCTGCGTATCAGGCGGCAGAGGCAGGGGCGCACGTCGTTCTGCATGAAATGCGCCCGTATAAACGCACGCCTGCGCACAAGAGTGACTGCTTCGGCGAACTGGTTTGCAGCAATTCGCTGAAGAGCGAGCAAATCCATTCAGCGCCCTGGCTGTTGAAGGGGGAGATGCGGCGGCTCGATTCGCTGCTTCTCGAAGCGGCCCGGCGGGCGCGAGTTCCTGGCGGGCATGCGCTTACGGTCGATCGCGAAATCTTTTCAGCCGAGATTACGAGAGCAATCGAGTCGCACCCTCGGATCGAGGTACGGCGCGGCGAGGTGACCGAAGTACCAGCTGGCGGCGTTGTCATCATCGCGAGTGGCCCCTTGACGAGCGATGCCTTGGCGCAGGACATCAGCCGCGTAACGGGTTCCGACCGGCTGTATTTTTACGACAGCATCAGCCCGATTGTTTGCGCAGATTCGATCGATATGACCATTGCGTTTCGCGCGTCGCGTTATGGCAAATCGCTCGATGGCAGCGACGACTACATCAACTGCCCATTTACTAGAGAACAGTACGGGAGGTTCCTCGATGCCCTGCTAGAGGCTGAGTGCTATGAGGCACATATTGAAGAAGATAAAACCCCATACTTTGAAGGATGCCTGCCCATCGAGGAGATAGCGCGCCGAGGACGTGACACGCTGCGCTTCGGTCCGATGAAGCCGGCGGGCTTGGACGACCCTCGTACCGGCAGGTGGGCTTACGCGATCGTGCAGCTTCGGCAGGAGAATCAGCGGGCCGATAGCTACAACCTGGTCGGGTTTCAGAATCATATGCGCTTCGGTGACCAAGCGCGAGTGTTCCGATTGATCCCCGGTTTGGAGAACGCCGAATTCCTGCGCTTCGGCCAGATGC
>CAXUCT010000311.1:0-5723 GCA_964249415.1 uncultured Bryobacteraceae bacterium
ACTTCCTCATCTTCATAGTGGGCGATTTGCCGGATGGACATAACGTCGCTCCTCGCGATTCCGGCAAGAGCAAACGTGCGCTCAGGCGGCTTCCCCGCCGGCGTCACAATCAGTAAATCGCCTTTCGGTGATGGCCGGTACGGGATTCTGTGGACGTACATCTCGAAGTCCAGTGGTGAATCAAAGCTGTCGGCGGAAACGAACTGGTCGCCACCGAGCAGCCGTTTTTTCATCCCGAGAACAACTGGTTCCGAGCTGCGCCCTCCATTAGCCTCTATTCCAGAGTGACGCAGGGACTTAGCAGTTAAAACGGTACCACCCATCCAACAGACAAAAACGAATGCCAGAATTGCGGAAATGAGATCTGAATGTCTGAGCTTCCGAATGAGCAACTCGAATCCGACTGCGGCCGAGGCGAAGCATAGCGGAAGAAGAAACAGCCAGGTTCTTCGGTACGGAACAAGCCTTTGTAACCACAAGAGCACGGCGGCCACAGCCACGATGCAGAAGAATAAAGCCGCTGGAGATAACGGGAACGCCTTCACTGAGAATGCGCCCGCGATAATCCCCAAACCGAGCAGCACAACGACCAGTCCCGGCAGATCGAGATTCCAATATGCCAAAAGTGATATCAGCTCCCGTGCAAACCGCGAAGGCCATATGTTCCGAGGGACTGGAATTACCCACTTGTTGTTTGTAACCGCTGATACCCCGACCGTTGCCAGTACTGGAGCGTACAAGATCACCGTCAACAGCACCGTACAGGACGCGGCAAATAATATCTTCGGGACTTCGGATCGGCCGAGCAGCAGGTAGAGAAAGACCCCGCCCACGCCGTACATCATGGTAGGAACGGCGTAGAGCGACATGGCAGCGGTAACCGGCACGAAGAGCCATGCTCCCTTTACTCGCTCTTTGGCTAGACCCGCGGCCAGGATCATCATCATGAAAAACAGCGCTCCCAAGCTATAGCCCCGAGCGTTAAACGAGTACTCAATAAGTGGGGAACTCCCGCTAACTAGAGCGGCAGCAATAATTGCCGCATTCTTTCCCTGACCTAAGCGCGTCACGGCATAAGTTGCAGGTACCAACAGAACGCCCGCAATAAACGTAGGCAGACGAACCGCCCACACCGAGGCACCAAACACCGAACTGGAGATATGCATCAGTAACGTATTTAATAAGTGATTATTTGCGGTGTAATATGTTAATCCAACGTAAACTGGCCTACTGGCGTAGTACATGAATGTGTACGATTCGTCTTTCCGAATAGGCTCGCCGAGAAACGCTAAGCGCAGGGCGATCGCCGCAACCAGTACAGTCAAGAACGCGGCCAAGTGAAACGGATCAGATTTCAAGGCCGTCACCCTCTGGGCAATATCCGTCCCAAACGCTCCTATGTTCCTTGCTGTTTGGTTTAACAAGCGACTCAGCGGAGCTGCAAATATCGCTAAAGCCGCCGCCGCGAGACACAGTGTGGAAGCCAGTAAGCGCAGGCCGAAGATGATCCTTACGTAGAGATCTGCAGTGAAGCGATTTTCATACCCCGGCGGCACAGCCGACAAAGCAAATGATCGTAGCGTGCTGAACGAAAGCGTGCAAATTACGAAAAGGTAAACGGCTGTGCATGCGCAAAGTCCGGCAAGAAACCAAGTAGCGACCATCCAAGGCCGTCCTAAGCTCACGGGCCGAGGGGGTGGTGAAAGTGACAAACGGAGATCCTCAGTGACAAGATAACAACCTTAAGCTCCGCCGATCTTTAACTCCAATGCTTATACATGGGCTCACTAAATAAGCCGGTGAGTTATATCCGCATTCGCCGTAAGTGCAAAACACGCCGAAAAAAACCTAACTGGGGCAACTGTGCTGAGACATCCCTAAAAGCCCTCAGTGCGTTTTGAATTGTCCCATTGGTTGTTGAACTGCCCCATCGTAACGAAAATAGTAGAGGGTGCCGGTCGTTAGCCCACTAAGATTAAACGTAATCGGGCCCGGCGTACAAGCCTGGGACACGCGTTTGAATGTCGTTACCGTTGGCTCCGTGCCATAGTCTACAGTGCAAGTCCCTGAATCTGGCTGAGTCACTGTGATACTTGCCGCGGTCGTCCCGGTTGCATTCGTGCTTGACAGAATAACCTGGCCTTGTTCGGCTAAGACTTTGTCCACATCAGCCCCTACCCCGCCTTGATCTGCTACACCACTTCCACACCCTGCGCAGTAGCTTGATAAGGACTTCAAGTGCAGGTCTGGATCAGGCGTCGACAGTGAATAACCGCCTTGCGCCGGAAACAATCCTTGCCCGGTGATCGACGTATTCGAAGCAATATAGTTCACTAAGAGCGAAGGGAAGAGCGACTTAATCTGACGTTGTGTTGAGCCATTTAGCGGTAGCAACACATTGTGCGTCATGGCGTATGAGGGTGTCCATTTGCAGTCAGCCATTGCCTTAGCAATAAGGCCGGCGCACGCGTCCCTGGTCTGGTAGGCGCTGGAATCTTCTTCAAGTCCACCGTACTGCGGATCAATTTGTAAAAGGTTATTGCTGACCTGAACGCCCTCTATGTGAAATTCGGACTGATCCCACCAAACTGGCTTCCCGCCGGACCGGCCAATATCTGTATTGTGATCAATGATGACATCTTCTGCCCCAATCTGCCCACTGAGCCACCATCCTGTGCCATTGCCTCCGACACCGTAGGCGCCCGAAATGTCCCATGACATATTCTGTGCATAACGTGTCCGAACCGGCGGACAACTCATAGGCCACCCGCCGCCGTACTCGATTCCGCCGCCTAATGTTCCCGGGCCGTGTTTGAAGGTGTTATACATCACGTCAGCATCAGTCACGCAGTTGACCTCTCCTGGGGATTGAAGGGCAATCATCGCCTTACTGCCTCCTTCAAACATCGATCCGTCGAAGATGTCACCATAAATCCGGATGCGATTGCCGCCTTTCCACTCCAGCGGCTGTCTCCAGGTGTAATCCATACCGTCCGAGCTTGCGGTTCCAAAGAATGTATAACGCGGGCCATAGTGGTAATTGCGGAGTAGAGTGTAATCTCCGCGCATTGCCCAACGAGAGCCGGAGTTGTCGAAGTGCCACGGGAGCCCCGCCCCGGAGATAAAGTTCCCGATCATCATCCACGGACCAGGACCAACGCCGCCGATCATGCCATTGCCCCCAGCCTGTTGCGTCGTGCCAATCGCTGCGTTCCCCGCGCCTACTATTGCACCCGAAGCGCCGATATCGGCATACCCGAGTATGCCAACCGCTGGATTGCCCATGTAGTCTTTGGGCCATGTGTCGCCGTAAGACCCGCTGCCGTTTGACGACACGTAGGCGCCTGAAACATGCATGTTGGCGTTGTAGTAGTCAGTATTTTGGAACTGCCCATTTGTAAAAGGCCATCCCACGCTGGTGTGATATCCCACCTTGTATGTAGTTGCGGCCTTGATTGGAACTGGGGTGGGGAACAACGCCGTTTGCCACCCGCTGGCCGTCTCGCTCGGCGTGCTAGCCGTCGCTAGCTGCGCGCCTGCCGTAGTCCAAGCTCCTACGGTGTGGCTCGTTTCCGTGTCCTTCGGGTGCTTGTAAACCCGCACCCCGCACAGGTATTGATTTGCGTCGCTCGTAAATTGAATGCCGAAGTTTCCTGCTCCCGCAGAGGCAAAGCTTGGCGGAGAGTTCATCGGCAAGCTTGAGAATAAGCTTGTTGTCGTTGTGCAGGACGCAGAGGGTGAAACAACCGGATCCGCGTAGTAATTGTCAACGGCTTGAGAGGTGGGGAGCGCCGCCGAAGTTGTACCGACAGAATTCAGGGCCGGCCCCGCCCCAGCTCCAAGACCCATCAAGCTCACGACGTGATAGTTGCTGATCCCAGAGACGGTCGCCGTTACACCGGGCGGCGGCACAATATTGAGCGTCCCAGACATGGAGAAGTCCAGAAACATTCTTTGTTGCCCCTTTTCGGGCGATCCCGTTAACGTAATCTTTGCGTTATTGCTCAGCGTTCCTGTGCCGGCGCCATAATGCGTTACTCCGCTTCCTATAGTCACCCTATCGCCGGAACCACGGACCGCTAGACCAGCAGCCGTCTGGTGCCACGCTTCCATGCTCGCCACATAGTTACCCAGAAAACCGTTATTGAGGCCGTTCCAGCTAAAAACAATGCCAGTCCGAAAAGGACTTCCCGGTGTGTCGAAGTAGCATCTATCCCAGGTGACATTCTCGGTATTTAGATCGGTAGTAAAAAAGCCAGCGCCGGTTGTCGGATCACCAGAAACAGCAGGCTCAGTCGTATCGGTGTAAGAAAAGTGAATACCCTCAAAACGGATGTTAGCGGTCATCGGGTCCGTATTGGGGTCTCCCAAATAAATCAGTGGAGCAGTCGCCGCAGGAGACAATTGAAGATTTCCCATCTTCGACACCCATTGAATCGGCCTCGTCGGAATACCTGTTCCATCAGGGGGGCCTTGCAGCAGGGAGCCAAGGGGGACAAACTGAGAATCGGGCGTAGACGTCCGAACGACGATGTAATGCAGTGCCCGCGGATACTTTACATATCTCATCGTTCCACTGCCTGCATCCGCGAAGGTGATGGGAGTTCCCCCTTTGGCCTTCGACGCACCGAAGTACAACTGGAATGTATTAGCATCCACCACATGAACATAGAGCGGCACGCCACGCGGAAAAGGGATTGGATTATTGTTTCCTGCGCCTTTGCAGTTAGAAGGATTGGCCGTATTATCTCCTGGCAGGCAGCCATAGCTCACCCCGAATACCGCCTGAGACCCTTCCGTGAAGCCGTGCGCCTTGGATCTGATTGTGTTCGCTGACGTGCTGACGTCGCTGCTTGAAAAGTTCACAACATCGGGTGCCACGGGGAAAACGCCTTCTCCACCGAATGGTCCTATCCCGCCAATGGAAGAGGCGGGCACTCCTGCCGGCAAAGAGATGACGGTTCCATTTGACAGTTGCTTGTTGATCGCCTTACCAAGACAAGCGACTAGATTGGCGCAATCTTTGCCCATTGTTAATGTCTGGTAGCTTCCCATGTCTGAGGGATAGCCAGTCGGAAACGTGGCTGGCGGGATCGGCAGGGCCGGATGCGCAGTCGGGAGTGCCGGCATTGTCACCGTAAGAAACGGGCCGCCCCTTGAGTACACCCCATTGTTGGTGTTCGAGATCTCGGGACAAAAGGAATACGTATGTCCTGGATTCAGCCCCCCAACCACCATCTGGTACGAACCATAAGTCGGCCCGGCCGGGGGGTTATAAGAGTTCGGCTGCACCACGCCGCTTGCTCCATCCGTGCAGACGCCACCAGGTTTCGCGGTTATATCAATGTAGCGAATGTGGCCTTGAGTAAACCTGCCCGAAGTTTGGAAGTCTATACGAACCACGCTATGTGAGAGTGAGTCGTACGTAACACTCGTGACCGCAGCAGTCTGCGTTTGTGCCAAACGGGCCAGCAAGCAAAGGAAAACGAGTCTTTTTGTCATCACTAGAGCGTCCCTGTGCAGACCGAATGTGTTCATCTTGCGAACGATGACTCCACCATGGAGCGGTACCATCCCGCCCACGCTGTCACGTTAAAACTTCGGACGTATGAGAAATAGACCTTAAAGCGTGTCTTACGGTCTAAGCACACCGCGTTAGGAGACGGGTACGCGGTCTTCCTCATGCACGGGGGTATTCTCTTCGGGCGTTTTTTCTTCGCGCT
>CAXUCT010000312.1:0-5715 GCA_964249415.1 uncultured Bryobacteraceae bacterium
CCACGTTTCAGTGCGCACCGGTCTAGACCGCCGCATACCGGCCCGCGGCAACGTCCAGATCGACTGGCGCTTGCGCTACCTTGTGCCGTCGAACCACCCGCAGAGAAACTGGATCTGCTTCGATCAGCTCGCGGCTGCTCGGCGCCAACGCCAGCAGAAGCTTGCCATCCGCAGTCACCCGGATTTCGGACAATTCATCTGCCAGTTTGCGCGAACTGGCCACTTCAAGCGCGGGGTTTAACAGATGCACGCTGCCGGTCGCCGGGGTCAACACCAGACTATGACCAGCAGATCCACACGGCAGGACCGCTGTCGGTGAGGCGCCCACCGGGATCGATTTTAGCAGCCGAAACGCCGTCAGATCCACCACGGCCACGCTGTTCTCGCCTGAAGTTGCGATCAGCGCGTACCCTGCGTAGCCGGTTCCCTTGGGGCGGCCGCAGGCGTTAGAAAGGACTAGCCCAGTGGCCGCAATCCACTCTCTTCTTGTCATCTGCACACAGTCGCAACCACCTGAAAATAATACATTTGTTCCGCGTCGCCAAGAGTATACCCCTATGTTACTCTGAGGATTCTCCTACCCAAGCTTGTCCATTCATGAACTTTAGGTCCGTCTTCAGCCTGATTTCCTCCGATCTTGCCATTGATCTCGGAACCGCCAACACCTTGGTCTTCGCCAAGGGTAAGGGCATCGTCGTCAACGAACCGTCCATCGTCGCCATCAACAAGAACACCGGTGAGATCGAAGCCGTCGGCAAGGAAGCCAAGGAGATGGTGGGCCGTACACCGGGCAATATCGTCGCTATCCGGCCCATGAAGGATGGCGTCATCGCTGACTTCAAAGTGACTGAGCGCATGCTGAACTACTTCATCCAGAAGGCGCACGGCCGCAAGATGCTGGTTCATCCCCGCATTGTCATCGGTGTTCCTAGCGAGATCACGCAAGTAGAAAAGCGCGCCGTCAGCGAGTCAGCGTACCGTGCTAAAGCGAGCGAGGTCCACTTAGTAGAGCAAGCCATGGTAGCAGCTATCGGTGCGGGCCTGCCCATTACCGAACCCTCCGGCAACATGGTTGTGGACATTGGCGGCGGCACCACCGATGTGGCTGTCATTTCGCTCTCCGGCATCGTCTATTCGCGTTCCGTGCGCGTCGCCGGTAACGAGATGGACGACGCCATCATGAATTACCTCAAGCGGAAGTACAACCTTTTAATCGGCGAGCGCACGGCCGAGCAGATCAAGATTCAAATTGGCTCTGCCTATCCGGTTGACCGCCCGCTCACCATGGAGATCAAGGGCCGCAACCTGATTGAAGGCGTTCCCAAAACCGTCACCGTGGAGGACAGCGAGATTCGCGAAGCTCTGTCCGAGTGCATCGCCACCATCCTCAACGCCATCCGTGTCGCGCTCGAACGCACGCCGCCCGAACTCAGCGCCGATATTAGTGATCGCGGTATTGTCCTGACCGGTGGCGGAGCACTGATTAAAAACCTGGATCGCCGCATCCGCGAAGAAACGGGCCTGCCGGTTTCGATTGCCGACGACCCCCTGGCCTCCGTTGTGCTCGGAACCGGAAAGATGTTGACCGATTTCAAGCTTTTGCGCCGTATTGCCATTGAATAGGGAAGCCCATCCAATTTTTATATGGATGAGCGAGACTCTAGGCAGCCTGATCCGCACACTTTAAAGTAGATACAGAAGCCATGGAAGCTCTCTTGAGCCGGTACCGGAACCTGACGGTTCTGCTCATCGTTGTGATTGCGCAGCTCCTGTACCTGGCTTATCAAATAAAAACCAATCGTGATGAGCCGCTCATCCGCGTCTGGGCCGTGAGTGCAGTCACTCCGATGGCCGGCGTGGTAGAAGGCGTGCGGCACAATACCATCGGCTTTTTGGAAGACTATTTCATCCTGCTCGACGTCCGCGAGCAGAACCGCAAGCTCAAATCGGTGAACGACCGCCTCCGGATGGAGAACGTTTACTACCGCAACCAACTCGCCACCGCCGAGCATGCCCACGCCCTTACCCTGTTTCAAGCCCAATCGCCCTCTAAGACCGTGGCCGCTCGAGTCATCGGCAACAGTACCGTAGTCACCGCCAAAGCCGTCTTCCTTGATCGCGGCTCCACCAGCGGCATCGATAAAGGAATGGCGGTAGTCACGCCCGAAGGCATCGTCGGCAAAGTAGCTGCCGTGTATCCGCTGGTCTCCCAGGTGCTGCTGGTCACCGATCCCACATTTAAAGTAGGAGTCGAGTCGCAAAAGGCCCACGTACATGGTGTGCTCGATTGTGGCGTCGGCAAGTGCAGCGTCGAGCAAATCCAGAACGAAGAAAAAGTGGACAAGGGAGAGTGGTTCTTCACCTCCGGCGAAGATCGCATCTTTCCCAAAGGCTTTCCTGTTGGGACCGTTGTCGCCGTTCAACCCGGGCAGGGCATGAAAGACATCAAGCTGAACCTGAGTGGCTCGCCTGCTGGTGTCGACGAAGTGTTGGTGGTCCTGCATGGGGTGCATCAAATCATCCCTATTGCTCCCGTTGTGGAGGAGTCTACGGCTAAAATGCTTCCACCGCCGCCGCCCGATGGAAGCGACAGCGGCGCTGCCACCGCCAAGCCTCAAACCGAAGCAGACAAGATTGTGCAGAAGTACGACGCCCTGGGCAAGGAACAGGGACACGAGTACGGAGGTTACGGCTCCAACCTGCCGAACTTCAATCCCAAAGCCGCGCCTGCTCCCAAGCAAACGGCGGACAGCGCCAAGCCTGCTGCCAGCCCGGATGCGGACGCGGAGCCTGTGGCTCCCGCGACAGAGAAACAGCCCACGCCGGCGGCTTCCGGGGACACGGAGGAAAGCGGCCCACCAGCCGTGCTGGGCGCCCGCCCCACTCCGAAGCCGCCCGCGCCGAAGCCTGCCGCCGCCGTGCCCCGTCCCAATACCAACACCGGACCAGTCTTGCCGCTGGGAGCTCCTCGTCACAAACCGGCCGCTCCCCCTACCCAAACCGAGGCGCCTACGCCGCAATGAACGAGACCACCGATCAGCTGCTGGTGCGGCCGCTCAAAGAGAGTTGGTTTAACCGTTTTCAGGTTGTCGCGCTCCTCGCCATTACCCTGATCGCTATTGTTGGCAAATTTTATCTTCCCCGCCTGCTGCCTCACACAGAATGGCTGGAGCTGCCGCTGCTGATTACGGTGTATTTCGGATTGATGGGACACAGCCAGATTGCGTCGCTTCTCTTCGGAGCTTTCGTCGGCTTAGCGGAAGATTCGCTCTCGCCGGCCAATCTGTATATCGGAATGTACGGGATCACCAAAACGCTGGTGGGCTACTTTGCTGCTTCCGTCAGCATGCGTTTTAACGTGGAAAGCCCAGTCATCCGGCTGGTGCTGTGCTTTTTCTTCTATTTTTTTCATGCATTTTTTTACTGGATCATGCGGCGGGCTTTACTGGGCCAGATGGTGCCTTTCGACCCGCAGGAAACTTTTGTTCACGGCGCGCTAAATGCCGCCGTCTCACTCCCGCTATTCGCAATTCTCGATAAGATGAAGTTGGCGGGTGCTCATTAGCTCCCTTCCGGGATAAAATAAGTGGCAATCATTCACATCGAGGATAGGCGCGATGATCAGGTAGCGCCGGACCGCCTGCTCCGGGACGATCCCAAACAATCATCCAGCAAGATTGCAATCTTCCAATACATCACCGTAGCGGTCTTCGTCTTTCTCGTTTCCGGCTTCTGGAAGCTGCAAGTACAGAACCCGGACGTTTACAGCGAAGCGGCCGAGCGCAACCGTATCAAGAGCACGCCCATCCTGGCGCCGCGCGGAAAGATCCTGGATCGCGATGGACGCGTAATTGTGGATAACAAGACGTCCTACTCGCTATTACTCAACCGCGACGAGATCAAGCCCGAACACCTGCCCGCGATTGCCGAAGCCTTACAGCTCGATTATGGCGCGCTGACCGCCAAAATTCGCCGCATGGGATCAACTCCGCAGATCATCATCAAAGACCAGCTGACGCGCGACGAGATTGCCTGGATCGAATCGCATCAGGATGTCGACACCTATCCCGAGATGCAGTTGATTAAGGCCTGGCGGCGGCAGTATCCGCAAGATGGATTTGCGGCGCACGCTGTAGGCTACGTGGGAGAGATCAGCGAAGGGGAACTGGATTCAACTCCATTCAGTAATTATCATCAGGGTGACATCGTCGGCAAAGACGGCCTTGAGAAGCAGTACGACCAGACCCTTCGCGGCGTGGATGGACAGCAGCGCGTGTTGGTGGACAACATGGGCCGCGAGCGCCAGATGGAGACCACGCAACAAGCTGTCGCCGGAAAGGATCTCCGAACTACACTCGATCTGGATTTGCAAGCTGTCGCCGAGCTGGCTATGCAAGATAAGCGGGGCGCCGTGGTGGCGATCAATCCTAGCACCGGCGAGGTGCTCGCTATGGTTAGCCGGCCTACTTTCGATCCCAACAAGTTCACGGGTCGAATCAGCCGCGCCGACTGGAACGTGATTGCAGGCGACCCGCACAAGCCGTTAATGAACCGCGCCATTCAGGCGCAGCTCGCCCCCGGTTCCACATTCAAGCCGATTATGGCAATCGCAGGGCTCGAATCCGGCGTCGTAGACGACGAAACACAGTTCCATTGCCCCGGCGGCGCATCCTTTTATGGTCACTACTTCGCCTGCCATTTGAAGCACGGGCATGGAACGATTGAGCTTCATCGCGCCATTTCTCAGTCCTGCGATGTGTATTTCTATAACGTGGCGAACCGGCTCGGAATTGACCGCATCGCCCACTACGCGGAGCTGGCTGGGGTAGGCCATAAAACTACCATTGACTTGCCTAATGAAACCGGCGGAACAATGCCCTCCACGCGCTGGAAGATGCGCATGTTCCGGCAGAAGTGGTACGCGGGTGAAACGATTTCAGTCGGTATCGGTCAAGGCGCAGTCACCGTTTCCCCATTGCAAATCGCTGCCGCGCTCGGTGGCCTCGGTGCGGGCGCCAGATGGTATCGGCCCCATATGGTCAAAGGCCAAGCTCCCGAGCTCTTGAGGCAAGGCAGCTTCAATCCTAAAAATCTGCAAGCGGTTATCTCTGGAATGTATGGCGTTGTCAATGAGGGCGGAACCGGGCGTGCAGCGCAGTTGCCCGGCATCAAGATCTGTGGGAAGACCGGAACCGCGCAAGTCGGCTCCACTGATCTCACAAAGGGCGCGAAGCTCAAAAGCGCCTTGGCCAACAATGCTTGGTTTGTCGGTTTCGGGCCCATGGACTCGCCCGAGATCGCCGTGGTCGCGCTCTTTGAGAACGGTGTAGAAAGCTACAACGCGGTGCCCATCGTTCGCGATGTCTTGAAAGCCTATTTCGACAAGAAGGCCCGGCTCCAGACCGAGAGCGCGCGAATACGGACGTTTACGCCGCCCACTCTCTTTTCCTCGCCTGTGAACGCAGTCGCAGCGCTGAAAATCCCATTGCCGGAAGGCTTTCACCGCTGATGTATCGCTCGGTTCGCGAGCTCGATTGGCCACTGGTAGTCGTCACGCTGGCGTTGTGTACGCTCGGCGTACTCCAGATCTATAGCGCTACCCAGGGAACGCACTGGGTGGGCGCCTGGTGGAAGCAGATCATCTGGGTTGCTACTGGACTCGCCATGATGTGGATCATGGCTTCCATTGACTATCACACGCTCATGGGCCGCGTG
>CAXUCT010000313.1:0-5703 GCA_964249415.1 uncultured Bryobacteraceae bacterium
GTTGTGGGGGACGCCGCGAAAACGGCTAAATTGGCCCGGCAGCTCTCGCAAGGTTCTCCCTTTCGGGTAGAGGTCTCGGCGCGACTGGGCGAGGAAGAGTGTGCGGCGGAGTTGCCGAAGCTGCTTGCCGAGCAGATTGTGGATGAAGTTATTTTCGACGTAGATAGCAGTAAGTTGCTATCGCTCGAAGAGGTATTTCTCCGGTGCGATGAGGAAGGCGTTCGCACGCGTGTCGCCATTGACTTCTTCCCTCACGTGAATAGCGACATCACTCTGGACCGCGTGGGAGATGCGCCCCTCCTGACATTTTCGGCGGCGCCAATGGATGATTTGCGGCTGCTGTTGAAGCGCTTCTTCGACGTGGGCGTTTCATTTGCGGCCCTGGTGCTGCTGCTGCCGTTCTTCTTGGCGGTGGCGGCCGCAATAAAACTCACTTCGCGCGGACAGGTCATTTTTCGCCAGGATCGTTGCGGCTTGAACGGTAGGCGCTTTGCCATGTATAAGTTTCGGTCTATGGTGGAGGAAGCTTCAAGCATGAAGCCACAACTGGAACATTTGAATGAGCGGCAAGTTGTGTTCAAGATGGCGCGCGACCCTCGGGTGACACCGGTTGGAAAGTGGATTCGCAAGTTTTCGATTGATGAGCTACCGCAACTTTACAACGTGTTGCGCGGCGATATGTCGATTGTGGGCCCACGGCCGCCATTGCCGGAAGAAGTGGAACGGTATGAGCGCTGGCAGCGACGACGGCTAAGAATGCGGCCAGGGTTAACGTGTTTGTGGGCGGTTTCTGGAAGAGATCTGATCGATTTCAATGCCTGGATGCGAATGGACATCAAATACATTGAGAACTGGTCGTTGAAGCTGGACTGGTCTATTATTTTGCGCACGATTCCTCATGTCTTAGCGGGGAAAGGGGCGCACTGACGCTCACGGCACAGCTGGGGCCGCCATCATGGAACTGATTCCGACCAACCAAGAAGTGATTGCCATGTTGCGTCAGACAGGCGCGTTGCGCGACGGGCATTTTGAATATCCGGACGGGATGCATGCGGATGAGGCTCTGCAGGTCGCGTTGGCGTTTCGCTATTACCAATGGGCGAAGATTTTGAGCGTAGGCCTGAGCCGGCGGTTGCGCGCGGATTCAGAGATTCGCGCCATGATCAAGGAGCTATCGATTGTCTGCCCAACGACAGGTGGTCTGCCGATCGGATATGGCGTAGGCGAGGCGTTGCGAGCGCGACAGGTGTATTGGGCTGAAAAGGAAACTGATTCGAGCCCGATGCGATTCCGGCAGTTTCTGGAGCCGGAAAAAGGAGAGAAGGTACTCCTAGTGGACGATATTCTCCGCTCCGGCAGGCGATTCACCGAGCTTCGCGCGCTGCTGGAAAGCAGAGGCGCACAGGTGGTAGGGCTGGCGGTAGCGGTGTACCAGCCTAATCCGACGATCGCAAATTTCGGCAATCTACCGATCTTCTACTTGGCGAAAATGGACGCCATGTACTACAAAGACTCGGCTAGCTGCGAGCTTTGCAAGAAGGGCGTGCCGGTAGAGAAAATCTGGGCGTAGATGGCGGGAGAGGAATGAGGCGGGCGCGGCACTTTCGTACAGACGTCCCTTGTCGAAAGTTATGCGCCGCTTTATCTGGTTCCTTCCGCTATTTCTTTTGTGCGCTCTTACCGCGATCGCGAGCCGTTCCGGTAGCCGAGCGGAATATGTAGGTGGCACTCGGCCGGATATTCCAGAGAAAAACGCAGGCCAAATCAAGGTCACCGACGATGTGTACTTTGAGTTTCTATCGAGGCAGACGCAGGTGAAGGTGCCGTATGGACGCATAAACCTGCTGGAATACGGGCAGAAAGTAGACCGGCGTTACATAGCCGCTGTGGTGATCTCACCGCTGTTCCTGCTGGCGAAAAAGCGGGAACACTTTCTGACGGTCGGATTCGAAGATGACGACGGACGGCAGCAAGCAATGGTATTTCGCGTGGACAAGAGCGATGTCCGGCTGACGTTAGTGGCGCTGGAGGCCCGTACGGGGCAGCAGGTGCAATATCAGGACGAAGAAGCGCGGATTGCGGGTAAAGGATGACGCGCTTAGGATTACTCTTTGGCTTATCGCTTGGGCTGTCACTAGCGGCACAAGACTCGGGAGCGGGGGCCGGGGCTGAGAAGACCACGGTCGAGAACAAATCGGCTTCGGTCGCGCCGATCGTGGCGAGTTTGCTGGGCGTGAGACGTGTTTACGTGGCGCCGCTGAGCGGCGGGTCTGCGGCCGACGCTTTGCGGGCTTTAATCATGGATAGCTTGGCCGCTACGAAACTATTCGTGATCACCGATAATCCGGAGCGGGCTGACGCGACTCTGAAGGGTGCCGCTGACGATCACTCCTTTACCGATACATTCGATTCGAACGAAAGCATCGGCACGCGCGAAAGCGGCGGCAAATCAAGCTCTGGTAGCTCGTATTCGAGAAGCAGCGGGGGTCTCAACGCAGCCCTTTCAGTCAACGAGAACGAGTCGCATCATATCAAAGAACGGAAGCACGAAGCGTATGCCGCGGTTCGACTCTGTAACCAGGATGGCGACGTGCTGTGGTCTACAACACAAGAGAGCCTGGGAGCGAAGTTCCACGGGGCAAGCGCGGATGTGGCGGCGAAGATCGCTCGCCAGCTTACGTTGGATGTGGACCGGGAGCGTCGCGGAGGGACTGCGGTGGCGGCTGGACCTGCCACTCGCTAAGAGCGGTTGATTTTGACTCGCTTGCGCGAGGAAGTTTCGCCGGCTAATAGCTGCACATTGCTACGAGGGACGTCGAAGTAGCCAGCAAGTAGACGTTGCAGTTCCTGGTTAGCTCTTCCCTTCTCCGGAACGGCCGCGATCTTCACCTTTAAGTCACCATTTTCCAGCAAGCTTACGATTTCGCTTTTCGCCGCGCGAGGGATGACTTTAACTTTCAACACGAGCGTGCCTTCACGCGCTAATCGATCATGCAAGATGCCGGTGAGAGACACGGATCTGCCTGGCAACTGCACGGAGCTTCTGAATCACGTCGGCAAAAGGCGAACCTTTTAGTAGTAAGTCATCTACAAGAGTTCGCTCCGGTTGACGTGCAAACCGACCAGGATCGGCTCCTGTGAGAACGAAAATGCGCATGATGGGATCGAGTGTCTTCAGATCCCGTATCAGGGCTAGACCGACTTGTTCGGTGGGAAGTCGGAGGTCTAGAATGGCACACTCAGGTTTGTAAGTTGCAGCCGCATGAAGAGCGGATATGACATCTTTCTCTTCCAGCGTTTCGAATCCGCTTTCGCGGAGCAACATGCCGCGCAAGAGCAGCTGATCAGGGTCATCGTCTACGACAAGAACTTTCATGTTTGCTAGCCGGCAAAAGCGATCTGAGCAATCACCATCTCGGAAGAACCTGGTTCCAGCCGTTCGGGACACTGTCAAAGGGAAGACGAAAGCGGCGCGTCTCACCGGGTTTGAGAGGCGCGGCTTTGGAACTTATGACAGAGACTCTTTCGCGGTAGATCTCATGACCGTCGATGCCGTAGAAGAGGCAGTACACGTCAACGGCTTGCAGTGGGCGGGGACCTTTGTTGCTCAGGTTGCCTTCGACTTCGATCACCTGCTGCTGCATAAAATTTTCGGTGGCCTTCATGCTAACGTCGCTCAATTCAAGGTTGACGAGATAGGCTTTTGCGGCCGACGTAGCCGAGTTTCCGGTCGCCTTCGAGGTGGGCCTGTTGAGATAGAACAAACCGGCAATCAAAGCGATTCCCGCGAGTGCGGCAACGGCAATCGCGGGGCGTCCGATCTTTTGCGGAGTGCTAGCCTGCGGCACGGGTACAGCTTAGCGGCGCTTCTTAGCGGCAGTCTTCTTGGCAGCTGTTTTCTTGGCAGCGCCCTTTTTGACTGAGGTCTTCTTGGAGGCACCGCGCGAGGAAGAAGAGGACTTCTTGCCCGCGACCGCGCCGGACCCGCGACCTGAAGAAGCCTTTTTAGCAGCAGATTTTTTTGTGGCAGTTTTCTTCGCCGGACTCTTCTTCGCGGCGGTCTTCTTAACCGGGGCGGATTTCTTTGAGGAAGCTTTCTTCGAACCCGAGCGGCCAGAGCGCTTGCTGCCGCTGCGGCTTTCATTCTCTTCGGCCGTGGCTGCGCTCACGATCTTATTAAAGTTACTGCGTTCTCCGGCGGCAGTTTGCTCTTGATAAATGAGAGAAAGGCCTCGCTCATCAAACTTTTCAAAAAACTGATCCCAGGTGATCTCTTCCAGACTTCCCTGCCCGCTGAAGCCGGGGAAATCAATCCGTAAGATGCCGATGTCATCCTCCGAGCCGGTGCTTTTCACGTGCGAGGGTTTGCCGCCGCGCTCCTCTGCCCATTTCTGGATCTCTTCATGGTCACTTGTTGTCTTGGAAAGACTCGCCATTTCCGTCGCCTCCGCTTCGCTGCTGCACATTGTGCAGCTCACTACGTCTCGCTAACCTGTCATTAGATTCCATACTGCGAAAGTCGTTTCTTTCGTAGCAGGGGCGGGTCTGCTCATGCGGTTCAAATGCCGGTGCCCGTTTTGATGGCAGTGACGCGCAGTCTGCGGTAATCGGCATACCAACGTCCGTCCCGAAACAGGGCCGGGCGTAGTTCCTGCGTTACACGCCTGATTGCTTCCTCGCGATTGCCTGCAGGGAGCGGTTCAAAGCGGTACGACGAGAACTGCTTCAGCCAGTTCTCCATACCGCGCTCGCCTTCAAGCAACGTAGGGCGGTCAAACAGGACAGCAGATTGCACCTCGATACCATGCGTCTCGAGGATCGCGGCGTATTGGGAGATTGAAGGAAAGAATGTGCGGCTGGCTTGAAGGACATGGCCCGGGTATCGTCCGAGCACAGTCTCCATAGCCGATTCGATACGAAGGATATTTCCTTTTCCGCCGAGTTCTGCGACAAGCCTGCCACCGTTGCGTAGGGCGCGCGCGATCGCCTTGGCTACAGCAGAAGCGTCCAGCATCCAATGCAAGGCTGCGTTCGAGAAGACGGCGTCAAAGCCATCAGCGAAGTTCATGCGCGCCGCATCTTCCAGAACGAAGCTGAGTTTCGGATAGTTCTGGCGCGCTTGGCCTATCATTTCCGGCGATGAGTCCAATCCGACGACGTTCGCGCCTCGCTCTGCGATGTTGGCGGTCAATTGTCCGGTACCGCAACCCAGATCCAAAATGTTTTCGCCGGCTTTAGGATCGAGCAGATTGACAAGTTCTTCGCCGAATTTGAAGACAAAAGAGTGACGCGCCTCATACAACTCCGCATCCCACGCTGCTGTTCGTGCCATACCTTCAGGTTACAGGCGGGCCGCACCTCAGGATCAGGATCGTTGGCGTTCTAATCTGAACGCGTCTCGGAGCAGCGCTGCCATGTCGTCCTGGTCAAAGGCGGAGTAGTAGCCGCGAATGCCGCCCCGTTTATCTACCAGGACGAATTTCGTACTGTGCTCAATCTTGCCGATTACATCGCCCACGTGGAAAGTTTGATAGGCAATCAGGTGTACGGTCTCGGGTAAGCCTGTCAGGAAAGTCCACTGAGGAGTTGGACCGCCAAACCGATGAGCGAATTCGTTGAGGATAGCGGGCGAATCGCGCTGGGGATCAACGGACAGCGAAACCAATCGCACATCAGGCTGATTTTTAAGCTGCTCTTGAAGCC
>CAXUCT010000314.1:0-5654 GCA_964249415.1 uncultured Bryobacteraceae bacterium
AACGCGCCCGCGCCGAAGTCTCGCGGGTTGAACTCTCACTCAGGCAAACTGCGGAGCAACTGCTCCAAGTCTATCTCGCCAATCTCAGCGAGACGAATCTCTACCGCGACGAAATGCTTCCCAGAGCCTCCCGCGCATACGTGCTTTACCTCGAGAAGTACCGGCACATGGCCGCCGCTTACCCGCAGGTGATCGTTTCGCAACGAACGCTCTTTCAGTTGCAAGTGGCTTACGTGAGCGCGCTCGAAAACGTCTGGCGTTCGGCTGTGGCGCTGCAAAACTACACGCTCGGCAATGCGCTGAACGCACCGGCATCCGCAGCAGCTTCACGGTAATCCAATGGACGTGAGTGCAATGGCCATTGATCCCGTTTGCGGCATGCAAGTGGATCCCGAAAAAGCGCCCGCGCGGACCCAGCATCAAGGCAAGACTTACTACTTCTGCATGACGGGCTGCAAGGCAAAGTTCGACGCCAACCCCGCGCTCTATCTCGCCCCAAAGCCATCGCAAAACTTCGTCCAGCTCGGCGGCATCGCCGCAGCCCCATCCCACATCTCCTTGGGCCAATATACCTGCCCCATGCACCCCCAAGTGCGTCAGCGCGGCCCCGGTTCCTGCCCAATCTGCGGCATGGCGCTCGAACCCCTCGAAATCACCGCTGCGGAAGAAGCGAACCCCGAACTGGAGCACATCCAGCGCCGTTTCGAGATCTCGCTCGCGCTCACGGTTCCTCTGCTCGCGTTGATGATTCTCGAAATGCTGCCCAACCATGCCGGCCAGCATTGGATCGCCTCCCCGATCGCCGCTTGGCTGCAATTCGCGCTCGCCACGCCCGTCGTCCTGTGGGGCGGTTGGCCTTTCTTTGAGCGCGGCTGGACCTCCGTCATCACCCGCCGATTAAACATGTTCACCTTGATCGCGCTCGGCACCGGCGCGTCCTATCTGTTCAGCATTGTCGCTGTCTTGTTCCCGCATGCTATCCCCGCCTCCTTCCGCGACAGCATGGGAACTTTGCCCCTTTACTTCGAGCCCGCCGCCGTCATTACAACGCTCGTTCTGCTGGGCCAGGTGCTCGAACTACGAGCCCGCTCCCGAACTGGCAGCGCCCTCAAAGCTCTTCTTAATCTCGCCCCCAAAACCGCGCGGCTGGTTGAGGACGGCCCCGAGCGCGACGTGCCCATCGAAGAAATAAAGATCGGCGATCGCCTGCGCGTTCGTCCCGGTGAAAAGATTCCTGTCGACGGCATCGTCCGCGACGGAAACAGTTCGGTCGATGAATCGCTGGTCACGGGCGAGTCCATGCCCGTTCAAAAATCGATTGGCGATCGCGTCACGGCCGGCACGGTAAACGGCACCGGTAGCTTTATCTTCGAAGCCGACCGCGTTGGACGCGACACCCTACTCAGCCAAATCGTTCGTCTTGTCAGCGAAGCCCAGCGCACGCGCGCGCCCATTCAACGCCTTGCGGATCTTGCAGCTTCGTACTTCGTCCCTGCCGTCGTACTCGCCGCCATCCTCACGTTTGCGGTCTGGGCCATTTATGGTCCCCAGCCCCGTCTAGGCCACGCGCTCGTCAATGCCGTCGCGGTGCTCATCATCGCCTGCCCTTGCGCGCTGGGTCTCGCCACGCCCATGTCCATCATGGTCGGCACCGGACGCGGCGCCTCCGCCGGTGTCTTGGTTCGCAATGCCGAAGCGCTCGAAATCCTAAGCAAGGTCGACACTCTCGTCCTTGACAAGACGGGCACTCTTACCGAGGGCAAGCCGAAGCTGAACCACGTGATTGCGCTAAACGGCTTAGATGAGAATCGGCTGCTTCAACTCGCCGCCAGCCTCGAACAAGCGAGCGAACATCCTCTTGCAGCCGCCATCGTCACTGCAGCGAAAGAGCGCCATCTCCCGCTCGAAAACGTCACGGCCTTCCAATCCGTAACCGGCAAAGGCGTCACGGGCCGCGTGGGTGATCAGGCAGTCATGGCGGGAAACGCAGCACTCTTGTCCGGCGCAAACATCGCGACTACCGAACTTTCAGTCCACGCCGAAGCACTTCGCGCCGCAGCCGCATCCGTCATCTTTATCGCCGTCGGCAATCGACCCGCCGGCCTACTCGCGGTGGCAGACCCCATCAAGCCGTCCGCCACCCAGGCCATCAAGCTCTTGCACGCGGAAGGTCTCGGCATCACCATGCTCACGGGGGACCATCGCTCCACCGCGATCTCCATCGCAAAACAGCTCGGCATTGATGACGTGGAGGCCGAGGTTCTCCCAGACGGGAAGGCCGCCGCTGTAAAGAAGCTCGAAGCCGAGCACCACATTGTCGCCATGGCTGGCGACGGCGTCAACGACGCTCCCGCGCTCGCCGCTGCTCAGGTGGGCATCGCCATGGGAACCGGCACGGATGTCGCGATGGAAAGCGCTGGGATCACCCTCGTTCGCGGCGACCTTCTCGGCATCGTTCGCGCCCGCCGCCTCAGCCGCGCCACTGTCCGCAACATCCGCCAAAATCTCTTTTTCGCCTTCGTCTACAACATCGTCGGCGTGCCGGTCGCCGCCGGCGTCCTGTATCCGTTCTTCGGCATCCTTCTCAGCCCCATGCTCGCCAGCGCCGCCATGACTTTCAGCTCCGTCTCTGTCATCGCCAATGCGTTGCGCCTACGCAGGGTCAAGCTCAATTGATATTCCCAGCCCACCTACTCCTTCAACGCACCCTGCACTGCTGAAGTCAACGCCGGGTCCGCGGGAGTCACCGCCGGCTCGAACCGCGCAATAATTTGCCCGTTCCGGCCTACCAAAAACTTTGTAAAATTCCACTTGATGTCGCCGCCCGTGTTCGGATTCTGCTCTTTACTTGTCAGATACTGATACAGCGGCGCCTCGTCAGAACCCTTAACAGACACTTTGGCCATCATCGGAAACTTCACGTCGTACTTGCTCTTGCAAAACGTCTTGATCTCAGCGTTTGTGCCCGGCTCTTGGCTCATGAAATTATTCGCCGGAATGCCGACGATCACGAATCCCTGATCCTTATACTTCTCGTAGAGCGATTCCAGACCCGTGTACTGCGGTGTGTACCCACACTTACTGGCCACGTTCACCAGTAGGACAACTTTGCCCTTAAGCGACGAAAGCGCGGTAGGTTCACCGTCAATCGACTTCAACGTGTAATCGTATACGGAAGCGGCGTTCACGCTTCCCACCAGCAAAACAGAAATGAATAGAACAGAAGCGAGCTTGCGCATGATGTGTCCTGAGCCTTCACTATATCGGAGCCCGTGCCTGGCCCGCCGCATCGCGCGTGAATTCTCTGCGTTCTAGAACAGTAGATAAAACCAAATTCGTAGCCGTATCTCCGAACTGGCTCAGGTGCCCGATCAGCAATTCCAATCCTGGAGTGTCCGGCACTGCCGCCTTCAAAAGAAATGAAGTCCGCCCTGCCGTATGGTGGCATTCCAGAATCCACGCCAGCTTCTGGATCGCTTTCTGAAATCGCGGGTAGTCCGGCCGCTTCACATGAATCTCGATAAAGACCAGCAAAGGCAGACCCAGCTGCACAGGATCAATGCGCGCGTAGTAACCAAGGATGACTCCCACATCTTCCAAACGCCGCAGGCGCTCCGCCGCGGCTGGCGGCGACAGCGCGGCACGCCGGCCAAGCTCCGCAAATGAGATCCTGGCGTCCGCCTGAACCGATTGAACTAGAATCCAATCTTTCTCGTCTGTTATTCCGCTGATTGCTCCAAGAACAGCACGTCTCATAGATGGATCGTAACTAAAGCGCCCATTGCTCTTTCGAATGTATCTTCTCGTGAGCGGTAAACCTGAGTTATCTTGCATCGGTATGCCTATACTCCATTCCGGGTCACAACCCCTCTATGACTTCCTAGCTTCGCGGAAAGCCTTTGAGGAGTTCGTGGCAGAATGGGAGTCCGGCAAGCTCCCTAAGTCTCAGTGGAGTCATGCGGCGCACGTGGCCATCGGCGCATCCTATGCGGTTCAATTCCCCGGCGCAGCCTTTCGCCGAATTCGCGACGGCATCCTTCGATATAACAAGGCTGTAGGGACGTTAGAAAGCGACCGCTCAGGCTACCACGAGACACTCACGCGCCTGTGGTCAATCGTGCTCGCAAACGTGACAAATAGCTTTTCGGATCACTGGGAGGCGGCCCGCTACGCGGTCGAGCAACTCGGCGAGGAGCGAGATCTTCATTGCTTGTATTACAGCTTTGACGTGGTCCGGAATGCGGAAGCAAGACGGACCTGGATTCCTCCCGATCTGGAAGGCCCGTATTAGCCGCCGCCACTCCGCAAGCAGTGTCTAATTTCTTTTTCCCAAATTGGATTCGGCAGTGAACAACACGCTCACGACCAGTGCTTTACTGTGAAACATCTGGATCCGGCTGTTCCTGTTTGCCAGGTTGCAAGCGCATGGACTGATACAGGCTTTGCAGGTTATTTTTCTCTTTCTTGAGCTTCTCGAATTGCGCTAATTCGCGCCGTGATTGGTCTACTTGCCCCAATTGGCGATACAAGACGCCCAAGCGATAATGGCTGGCGGGATTGAAAGGCTCTAGCTGCACAGCATGAAGCAAAGGAGCCTCTGCTTTCTGAGGCTCGTGCAGCGCCATGAGTGCCTTGGCGAGCCCGAGATTCGCGTCCGAATCGTTCGGCTGCAATTGAAGAGCGCGGTAGTAGTGATCGAGAGCTCCCTGTTGGTTAGAACGCCGCGACGCGATGTCACCTAAACGGCACTCGGATTTCTCATCGAATGGATTCTCGCTCAGAGCAGTCTTATATTCTCTTTCTGCTTCCGCTTGGTTCAGTGCGGAAGAAGAGCCTCTTAGCATTTCCGCTAGCTCAAAGTGAAGATCGGAGCGATGTGGTTCCAGCTTCAGAGCTTGACGATAGTGCTCGATCGCGCCTTCATCATCGGCGCGCCGGGCAAGCTCGTGGGCGATCAACTGATGCATCCGTGCAGAGTTCGGAGCAGCCATCGCCAGACTGAGTGTAGTCTCGTCCGCCAAGTCCGCGTAAATCCGGTGCGCCGCGTAAAGAATGTCGGCGTCAGTTGGCCTCAACCGCCGGAGAACGTTCACAACTTCCGCCGCTTTGCCTAAGTCGTTCAGAGCGTAATCAACCTCGATTAGCTCCATGCCGGTTTCGATTTGGAGCTTCTCTTCGCGTACTTGTGAAAAGGCGTTCCCAAGATCTGTTTGTGCCTTGGCCATCTCGCCGATCCGCTTCTCACTCATGCCAAGCAGAGCTTGCAACTTAAACAACTCGGGCCGAAGTTTCAGCGCGGCCTGGAGCTGGTCCGCTGCGTTTCGATAATCGCCTGCGAAGTACTCGGTTACGCCAACATTGGCACGAGCATCGAGATTGTTCGGATCGATGGCCAGAATCGCTTCGTATTCTTTGATGGCCCGATCCGGCTGTTGGCTCTGCAAATACAACTGAGCTTGCCGTGCGTGTGACTGGATTAAGTCCTGCTGACTCGCATTAGATTGACAAAAGATAGCGCCAGCAATCATCGGCAACAAGCCCCATCTGGCGATCGTTTGCTTTCCCATGCGACTACTTTACATACAAAGCCATCTGCAGAAGCGAGAACCGGTAAGACGGCCACCGGAGCCGTCTGACCGGGTCACAAGAGCAGA
>CAXUCT010000315.1:0-5647 GCA_964249415.1 uncultured Bryobacteraceae bacterium
CCGGAATGGTGGAATTGCGGTGAATGAGTTTAGAAACAACACCGCCCATGGTTTCAAGCCCGAGCGACAGCGGGGTGACATCAAGCAGCAACTTATCTTCGACATCGCCCGCCAGGATGCCGGCTTGCACGGCTGCACCAAGCGCGACGACTTCATCCGGATTCAACTCGGTGTGAGGCTTGCTTCTGAAAAGGCGCTCGACGGCCGCGCGGACTAACGGAATGCGAGTGGATCCGCCCACCAGAACCACTTCGTCGATCTGTTCGGGAGTTAGTTTCGAGTCAGTTAAGCAGGCGCGACATGGTTCGAGCGTTCTCTCGACGACCGGAGCGATGAGGCGGTCGAACAGTTCACGGTTAATGAGGCGCTGATATTGCTGGCCTTTGTAAGTGAGCTCGATTTGCGTTTCAGGAAGGAATGAGAGCTCTTCCTTGGCGTGGATCACTGCGCGCCGAAGCCGCTGTACGCCTTCAGAGTCTTGCGAGAGGTCTTTCCCCCATTCCGATTGCACATCTTCGAGCGCAATACCGAGTAGGAGATTGTCGATGTCATCGCCGCCCAGATGCGTATCGCCATTGGTGGCAAGAACCTCAAAGATGCCCTCATGAAGGCGCAGGATGGAGACGTCAAACGTGCCGCCGCCGAAATCGTAGACCGCAATGACGCCGTCCTTTCGCTTATCGAGACCATAGGCGAGAGAGGCGGCGGTGGGTTCATTGACCAGGCGCAGCACTTCCAATCCTGCGAGCCGGCCGGCGTCTTTGGTGGCTTGTCTTTGGGCGTCATTGAAATATGCGGGAACGGTGATTACGGCCTCCGTGACGGGCACACCGAGGGCTGCTTCTGCGTTGTCTTTCAGTTGCCGCAGCACAGCCGCGGAAATCTCGGGGGGCGTGAAGGTGCGATCCCCAAGCTTCAACTTGATGACAGATTCGCTGTCTTCCGCGATGCGGAAAGGGAACAGCCTGAGTTCCTGGCGGACGTCGGCCACGCCGCGGCCCATGAGGCGCTTCACTGAATAAATTGTTCGTTCGGGAATGGTCAGCAGCAAGTCTCTTGCTTCGTCGCCAGCGATTAACTTGCCATGGCTCGACAAAGAGACGACGCTGGGCACGATCTTTTGGCCGTTCGCGTCCTCAATGATACGAGGGCCCGTGAGTTCCATAACCGCAACCAAGCTATTGGTGGTCCCCAGGTCAATGCCGACGATCTGAGATTTGCGGCTCTCGCCGAAATCGATTTGAAAAGTTCCCATATATGTCTATAGATCCGCTGGTTTAAAGGCGATCCTCAACGGTCTCGCTGGAGGCCAGTTGAGGATGGAGAGCCTTATCGACATCGCGGAGCAGATTTTCGATATAGCGCCTCCGGTTCAAGACGCCGCGAATCTCATGCAGCGCCTGCTTGGCGGTTTCGCTTTCGGCGTCGGAGGCATCGTATTTGGAGAAGAAGGTTTCAAGCTCCGCGTCTACGCCGGCGCGAAGCTTGAGAAAGTTTTCCTTGGCCGATTCGAGTTGCGCGCGCGCCGAAGCATCGCCACTTCGCAGCTCTTCGAGCATCATGTTCAATTCGAAGACCTCTTCCAATAACTCCGGCGGCACGTCTTTTGATCGCTGCTCGCCGATCGGAAAGCCCTCTTCGGTCAGCAGGTATTCGGCGCGTTTAACTGGATCGCGCAAGGTACGGTAACCGTCATTCAAAATGGCGGTTGCTTCCAGTGCTTGCGCCTGCTCAGCGGCACTTTTGCGGCTGAAACGGTCCGGATGCCAGTTGCGGCTCAACTCATAGAAGCGCTTCTGCAGCGAAGCGCTATCGAGGGTCAGTTTGCGATCAATGCCAAAGAATTCGTAGAAGTTGCGAGGCAGGGAAGGCATAAGAAGCAAGGGGGAAGGAAGCACGCATTACAGTGCCCCCTTCAGAAGGAAACCTACTTGAAGAACAACCGGTAATCAGGCTGACTGGAAATCAAGCTGAAAACGATGTGCCACAGCCACAGCTCTTGGTGGCATGCGGATTCTGGAAGACGAAGCCGGACTGCATCAATGAATCCTGCCAATCAAGCGTCATCCCGTCCAGAAAAACAATACTCTTGGGATCGACAAAGACTTTCACGTCCTCAAATTCAAAGACGTGATCGCGGGGGCGGGGCTCGGGGGCAAACTTGAATTGATAGCTAAGGCCGGAACAGCCGCCCCCCAAGACGCCGAGGCGCAGGCCGCCCGCTACGCCTTCACGGAGAAAGGCCTCGCGGATTTTTTGAACAGCTTTGGGAGTAACGTGAACCAGCTTGGCGGCAGGTTCAGGGGCAACTGGCTGCTCTCCCGTTGTTCCAGCCAGCTGAGTCAACTCAGCCATGAGCTAGGTACTCCTTCGTTAATAAACTGCAACAGCTTCCGGCTTGGCTGCCGTTTGCTTTTGCTTGTAATCGCCGATCGCAGCCTTGATAGCATCCTCGGCCAGCACCGAGCAGTGAATCTTCACAGGCGGCAAGGCAAGCTCGTTGACAATGTCGGTGTTTTTGATTTCGAGCGCCTGGTCCACTGTTTTACCCTTGAGCCACTCGGTGGCAAGAGAGGAGCTGGCGATCGCACTGCCACATCCGAACGTTTTGAACTTAGCGTCTTCGATGATGCCGGTGTCCGGATTGACCTTCACCTGCAGCTTCATCACGTCGCCGCATTCCGGCGCCCCCACCATGCCGGTACCGACATCTGCGCTGCTTTTATCCAGAGAACCAACGTTTCGAGGGTTCTCGTAATGGTCGAGAACTTTATCAGAGTAAGCCATGTTTTCCCTTTCAGATTAGATTCCTAGTGCGCTGTCCAAACCATTTTTGAGAGATCGACGCCTTCTTTGGCCATCTCGTAAAGCGGGGATAGCTCACGCAACTTCCTTACGACCCCGACCACCTTGTCGCCCACGTAATTGACCTCTTCCTCCGTATTAAAACGGCTGAGGCCAAAGCGGATCGAAGAGTGGGCCAGATCGTCTCCGGCCCCGAGCGCCTTTAGAACGTAGCTGGGCTCAAGCGTAGCGGAAGTGCAAGCAGAGCCGCTTGAAACCGCAATATCGTTGATACCCATTAGCAGGCTTTCGCCTTCCACATACGCGAAGCTGATATTCAGATTATGGGGCAGATGATGCTCCATGGTGCCGTTGATGTAGACCTCGTCGAGATCGCCCATTAACCTGTCTCGAAGTTTGTCGCGCAGGAAGCTGAGGCGCTTAGACTCCTCGGCCATCTCATTCTTCGCGATCTCACACGCCGCGCCAAGGCCAACGATGCCAGGAACGTTCATAGTGCCGGAACGCATGCCGCGCTCGTGGCCACCGCCATCCATCTGTGCCGTTATCTGAACGCGGGGATTTCTGCGGCGCACATATAACGCGCCCACACCCTTGGGACCATACAGCTTGTGCGCGGTAAGCGAAAGGACATCGATGCCGTCCGCGACTACATTGACGGGGATCTTGCCGACGGCTTGCACCGCGTCACTATGGAAAAGCACGCCCCTTTCTTTCGCGATCTTCCCGATCTCCTTCATCGGCTGCACCACGCCGATCTCGTTATTGGCGTACATGATGGAGATCAGGATGGTCTTATCCGTAATGGCGGCACGCAACTGATCAAGATCCACCAACCCGTTCTGTTGCACAGGAAGATAGGTGACGCGCACGCCCTCCTTCTCCAGGCGCTTACAGGTATCGAGTACCGCCTTGTGCTCCGTCGCTTGGGTAATGATGTGATTGCCGCGCTCGGAGTACATCTCGGCAATGCCTTTGAGAGCGAGGTTGTTCGATTCAGTGGCGCCGCTAGTAAAAACGATTTCCTTCGGAGTTGCTCCGATGAGATCCGCAACTTGCTTACGGGCTTTTTCGATTCCTTCTTCGGCTTCCCAGCCGAAGCTATGATTCCTTGACGCAGCGTTTCCGAAGACGTCGAGGAAGTAGGGCTTCATGGCGTCAAGCACGCGGGGATCCATCCTCGTAGTTGCGTGGCTATCCATGTAAATAGGCAATTTCATATTTTATTCCTCAGAGATCCGTCTGATTCCAGAAGTTGCGGGGCGCTTTGGAGCGCCACCAAAGATGCGGTTTCAAAACTTCCGTGCGATTCACCATCGGAAGCTTCGAGCATATCTTCGATGCTGACGCTGTCGAGAAGTCGCAGAATGCCTTCGTGAATTCGCCGGAGTGGGCGCTTAACGGTGCAACGATCCGAATGTCCGCAATGGGCGTCGGCAGTGAAGCAGTTGGCCAGAACAATAGGTCCATCGATGGCCCGAATCACCTGCAACGTGGAAATGAGCCGCGGCTCACGCGCCAGCCGGTAACCGCCATTCGTGCCGTATTCGGAAACCAGGAATCCTGCCTTACCTAGCTTCTGCAGGAGTTTCGAGAGTAGCGGAAGGGGAATGCCACATCTATCCGCCACCTCTTTGGCGCTGACAGCTCCGCCCGTCTCCCGTTGGCGGGACGCAAAATGCCTAAGAGCAATTAGGCTGTAGTCCGCTTTTTTCGTGAGTCGAAGCATGGGTCAGTGGGGTGGTGTGAAATCTTTGAGCTATCTACGACCGGGGAGATCCTACTTCTTTATAGCACGTCTTAATACGATGTTCGCCGAGAAATGGGGCTCACTTTATGTCCAATAAAATGAGACGCTTGCAGGGGCGCCAGCTCGGAGCGTACCACTGGAAACTGCGCGTTCTACGATCTTCGCCGATAAGGATAGCGTGTTAAACTCGGTAGGCACTTCCGCTACCCGTAAACCGTTCGCGTGATTAGACTTTTTCGAGTTTTTATCCCTGCTAGCGTCGTTGCGCTCCTCCTCTCCGAAATCGTGATCGTGCTGGGGTGCTATGCCGCTTCGTTGTTTGTAGTGGGATTCGATTTCGCGGGATTTGATCCTGCCTTTTATCTTTTTGGAGAGGGCAATTACTGGAAACTGCTGGTCGTGACGGCGTGTATTATTCTAGGGCTCTATTTTCAGGATCTCTACACAGACCTTCGCATCACATCACGCATTTTGCTGGTGCAGCAGGTCTGCTTAGCGGTTGGTTGCGCGTTGCTTTTCATTGCTCTGCTAGGTTACGCCAGCGCAGATTTAATCCTGGGGCGGTGGCTGATGGTGGTGGGCAGCCTGGGAGTGATTGTGCTGGTGCCGACGTGGCGGTTTTTCTTTTGGAAGTACATCATTGCCACGCTGCGCTCAGAGCGTGTGCTGCTGCTGGGCAATTCCAGCATTTTGGCGGAAGTGATAGAGCGCATCCGCGAAAAGCCGGAGTTCGGGTATTCCATCTTGGGCTACCTGTGCGAAGACGAGCCGTGCGATTTCTCGGTTCCGTGCCTGGGGTCGTTAAGTGAGATACGGCGGGTCTGCGTTGAGCATAAGCCGACGCGCATTGTAGTCGGAATGGCGGAACGCCGCAACCGTCTTCCGGTACAAGATCTTCTTGAAATTCGTTTTGGCGGGATCATGATTGAGGACGCCGCTGACACATACGAGATCGCGATGCGCCGCGTGTGTAGCCGCAAAATTCAGCCCTCCCAGCTGATTTTCTCGTCCATGCTGGGACCCCGGCAGCACGCTCTTACCATTCAGAACTTTTATTCGTTGGTGTTCGGCCTGGTGGGTCTGGCGGTGACA
>CAXUCT010000316.1:0-5643 GCA_964249415.1 uncultured Bryobacteraceae bacterium
GGATCGCGTCTCGATGTGGCTATCGCCGTGGAATAACGACGTGCGCGGCGGCGATCAGCTCGCGCATTCATTGTGGGCGTTTGCAACGGGCGGGCCGTGGGGCTCGGGGCCCGGCTGGGGCGATCCGAGCGTCATTCCTGCGGGGCACACCGACTTAGTACTGCCCTCGATTGCGGAGGAGTGGGGCCTCCCTGGCGTTTTTTCCATTGTTTTATTGTTCGCGCTTCTGGTCCATCGCGCCTTTCGTATTGCACTGCGCGCCCCGGACGAATACGGGATGTTTCTTGCTGCCGGGTTGGGCACGCTGATTGCTCTTGAGATGCTGCTCATTTCGGGCGGAGCTTTGGGCGCCATTCCTCTATCCGGCGTTGTGTCGCCGTTCCTCAGCTCCGGCAATACGGCCATGCTGGCCAACTTTCTTATCTTCGCGATTTTAGTGAGCATCTCGAATCAGGCGGCTCGGCTGGAGAGCGACCGCCAAACGCTGGAACCTGTCTTTCGCGCGCCCTTGCGCATACTTGCTGCGACATTAGGCCTTTGCGCAGTCGCTCTGTTGGGGCGTGCCGTAGACATTCAGGCCCTGCATGACAAAGAACTGCTTATTCAAAATGCGCTGGTCTACACACAAGACGGCGTCAAGCGGCCACAGCGTAATCCGCGGCTGAACTTACTGGCGGCATCCATTCCGCGAGGCAACGTTTACGATCGCAATGGCGTGTTGCTGGCCACCAGCAATTGGGCGGAGTTGGAGAAGCGTCGCGCCGAGTATGACCACTTCGGTATTTCAATCGACCAGGCGTGCCCTCGACTCGATAACAGACTCTATCCGTTCGGGCCCGAAACCATTCATCTGCTCGGCGACTTGCGCACGGGGGAGAAGTTTCACGCGACCAACGCTTCGCTAGTGGAGCATGACTCGAACGCGCGCCTCCAAGGATACGCAAGCTATAACGAACTTGCACCTGTTGTCCGCTATCGCCATCAGCGCGGAAATCCGGTTCTGCAGGCGTTGTTGAACCGCGACCGTGATGTGCAGACGACGATCGATATCCGCCTGCAACTAAAAGCCACGGAAGTGCTGCGCAGCCATCTGGAACCGACAGGCAAGAAAGGCGCGCTGGTGATTATGAATCCGGCAAACGGAGACGTTTTGGCTCTGGTCAGTTGGCCACAGCCCGCTGCCGGGAGCACCGCGACACCGGACCAGCTGCTTGATCGAGCGCGCTATGGACAGTATCCGCCTGGATCAACATTCAAACTTGTGACCGCAATGGCGGCGTTGCGCCTAAACCCGGAAGCGATGAAGCAGACCTATTCCTGCCGAGGCTTAGGCGACGGGCGCGTGGGAACAGTGATCCCCGGATGGCGCAGGCCCATTCGCGACGACGCCATCGACCACGCGCATGGCACGTTGAATATGGCAAATGCGATTGCGGTTTCTTGCAACGCTTATTTCGCGCAACTCGGGGTCCACAATGTGGGCGCGCAAGCATTGCATGATACCGCGAATCTGCTGGGTATTCCGGCGGGCGAAGTACGGGAGGTCAAGCACATGCTGCCGTTTGCGGCTTACGGGCAGGGGCCGGTGCTCACTACGCCGTTCAAGATGGCGCGAGTCTCGGCCACGATTGCGGATGGCGGATTTATGCCCGAAGGACGGTGGGTGTCGGATGGGAGCAACTCGCGCACGGTATCCTCCGTTCCTATTCTCGCGGCCGATTCAGCGCAATTCCTGCAAAAAGCTATGCGTGCCGTTGTCACCAGCGGAACGGCGCGAAGCGCCATGGAGGGCGCAAACATACAGGTGGCAGGCAAAACCGGAACGGCGCAATTGGATGCGGGTGAACCGCATTCCTGGTTCGCGGGCTATGCGCCGTATGACGCGTCTCCTGCAAAGCAGATCGCTTTCGCGGTGGTGGTTGAGCATGGCGGCTATGGCGCAAAGCTGGCGGCGCCGATAGGACGCGAATTGGTGGAAGCCGCGCAACAGTTGGGTATCATCGCCGAACCCTCTTCGGACAGGAGATAACTGGATGGCTATTTCGAACGTGATTGAAAAACTGGGCAAGGCGATCTTCGAAACACCTTTCGGCGCGAATCGGCTCGCAAAGGACGCGCCGGAGTTAGCCGAGATTCGCATTGCAGTGCTGGAGGCGATCAAAGCCAAAAGCCACCGGGCAAGCGGCAAAAATGTGTTCCCATACAACGTGGTCCGGATTCAATTGCACGGCATCCCGGAAGAGCAATCGAACGTATTCCGCAGTGAGTTCCTCAGCAACTATTTTGCCGAGGAGCTGAGGACTGGGCTCGCCCGGTCGAGTTATCGTTTTCCAGATGACTTGCGGGTCGACATAGTCACTACCCCGGCATTGCCTGCCGAAGGGGAAGAGTGGATGTCGGTCGAAACGCAGTTAGAGAAACCGAAACCGGCCGAAGTGAAGGAGATGCGGGGACAGCCTGCCCGCCTGGCAATCCTGCAGGGAACGGCCAATCATCCCGAGCTGGTTCTGGAGAAGTCGAGGACGAACATCGGACGAACGGCTGAGGTGTTTCGAACCGCTGGGCCATCCAGGAAAAACGATTTAGCGTTCAGCGAAGACACTGAAATCAACCGAACGGTTTCGCGGGAGCATGCGCATATCCTGTATTCGCCTAAGGGCAACGAGTACCGGCTCATCAACGATCGTGCTTACAAGGGAGAAGAGAACTGCGGCATCTGGATTGTGCGGGATGGCCTAAGCCAGCCGGTGCATCGAGGAGCGCGCGGGGCAGTGCTGCAGACGGCTGATGAGATTCATCTGGGCAGCGCGGTGATGCGGTTCGTGGCGGGGTAGGATTACGAAACGAACCCAAATGGGTTCTTTTTTTCAATTGAACTTTAAGCACCCACGCTGACGGCCTGAGCGGGTTCTTCAGCAGGCGAAAGGCTGCCGGTGCGGTGCTGCACCTCATCCATAGCTTCCTGCCAGGTATCGAACAAGTCGAAGCCGGTGTATTTGCCATAGCCCTGCAGGACCCAATAGCAGTAGCCAAGTTCAGATTTGGTTCTACGAATGCTGAAGCGGTCTACGCCCGATGATCGAGGAAGACGCCGTACTGGGCGTCGGCGGCTCGCCCCGGCAGGGGCAACTGCGCGTGCAGACATGAAATGCTCGACTCCCGCCAGCACGCCGATGGCACCTGCAACGAGGATGACTCCACCGGGATTTCGACAAAGGCTACGAACGAAATTCTGCAGCATGAATTGAATCCATTTTTAACACAATTAATAGCCACCTGAAAAGCAAAAAAATCGGGGGCGCAGGATTTAGGCGAGTGCAGCCACGCTAGTGCTTCCGAGATCGAATCTGGGAGCCCCCGCCGCGCCTAGAATGCTGATAAGTTGCGCCGCGATTTCATGCACTGGACGAGTCCCGGATATACGGTGATAGTTCGCGCCCTGGTAATGACGAACCACCTCGGATGCGTTCGCCTGATGCAAGCGCAGCCGTTCGCGGATGCTAGCTGGATTGTCGTCGGCGCGCCGGATCAACTCGCACCCGTCCAGATCGCAAACCAACTCAGCCGGGCCGGCATGCTGATCGATGCTGAAGATGCGTCCGCAACGCACGCAGTGATACCGGCGGCTCAAGCGCGAGACGATCTCTTCGCAATCAATTGTGAAATCCAACACAGTTGGCGGGGATAGATCGAGCCGGAGGAGCAGGTCGTCAAGGAATTCAGCTTGCGATAGGGTCCTGGGATAGCCGTCCAGAATGCAACCACTCCGGCAGTCGTGACTCTCCAAGCGCCTAGCTGCCACTTGGTTGACAAGGTGGTCAGGAACCAACTGGCCCCCAGAAAGCAGACCGTGGATTTTTGAACCAAGTGTTGATCCCGACTGCGATTCCCTACGAAGGATCTCTCCCGTGGAAATTTCGGGAATGCCGGTTCGGGAGGCAAGCATCGCGCCTTGAGTTCCCTTCCCGGAGCCTGGAGGGCCTAATAGGATGATGACTTTGCCGAGCGAACGCATGGTCGCAACCAACTAATGAATAATTGTGGCGTTTAGCAGAGCGAATTTCAAGCCAGGTCGCCCGGAGCGGACCACCTGTCCGAACTCGCCGTCCTAGTAGTTTAAGCGTAAGATTAGAGGCGGGCCCGCAATTTGATTCTGCCGGAATTGCTCCACACCCTACCGCTTCTTATTCAGCAGCGGCGTATCGGCGTTGGGACTGAGTTACTGGAACGCCATCGCGACGATCTGGCCCAGGTAGCGCCCCATGAGCCGGGCGTGGGCCGAGCCATTGGGCTACTTGCGCAGTGGATCGACGTTGGATTCGACGACAAGGGATTACTCGATCTACTGCTCGACGGAATTCCGAAGAACGCCCGCCAGACGCTTTCACTTGGGGACTATGTCCACCTGCGCATGGCGGAAGCGGTTTCGGCGATGCGCAGAGAAGACTTAGCGGAGGCACTGCGGCACCTGGATAGCGCGTTGAGGCTGAGCGAGGATCTTCAAGACGGCACGGTGACCACGCTCGCTACGTTCTGGAAGGCGCGCTGTTTGCGGAAGTCGGGAGAGTACGACGGAGCGCTGGATATTACCTGCCGTGCGGTGGGGATTGCGTCGAGTCTGGGACTGACCGGCTTGGGAGCGGTGGTGCGGACTTTGGAAAGCTGGCTGCGATTTCAGAAAGGCGAGACAAAAGAGGCAGTATCGATCCTGCAAGAAGCGGAGGGCATCCTTCGCGATACAGACGATTTCATTGCTTTGGGAAATATTCAATCGAGCTACGGACGGATCGCTTTGCGGGAAGGACGTTACGACCACGCGATGCAGTACTTCGACGTATCCATTGACTTCTTCAAACGCCGCCCATCGCTTGAAGGCTATTTGGCGCGTTCACTGACCAACATTGCTCAAGCAAAGCGATACCTTGCGCTGCAATTGCGCCATAGCATTGACGCACAACGCGAGCGGCAACAACGCTTGCAAGGACCGGACAAGGCCGGACAGCTAGAACGCATGCACGAACTGCTGGGAAGCGCGCAGGCCGATCTGGCGCAGGCCGATGCGATCTACAAGCGACGCGGCAACCATCATGGCGCGGGCAATGCGGATGTGAACCTGGCCGAGATTTATCTTGATTTAGGTGATTTGCATCAGGCCGAAGCGCGTGCGCGCGAGGCGTTCGAGTTGGGCGCGACCAAGGCGGATTATTTACTGATGTGCCGGGCGCGGATCGTGGAGGCGACGGTCGCGAATGCACGCTTTGAGGAGCAGATTGGCGAGGCCGAAGATCCCAGCCGCTACGCGCAGCTGGCGCACGATTGCGCCAACGAAGCCGTTGACCTGGGTGAACGAACGGAAAGCCGCAGACTTCTGGCTCAGGCGTATATCTGCCAGGGCGCCACGCTGGTAAACGGATTTTTCAACAACACGGAAATGGCGCGGGCTTGCTGCGACAAAGCCGAGACCTACCTGGGGCATGACCGGCGAGACGCGTTGTGGAGAGAGCTCGAAAGAGTGCGGGCGACGATCGCGCAAGCAGGTCTCGAAGAACCGAATCTCCGGGCGTGGTCGCACGGCGCGATCGGCGATAAGTCGCTGCAGGACGTGGGTGCTGAGTTCGAGGAGTTATTGATCCGGCGCGTCTG
>CAXUCT010000317.1:0-4940 GCA_964249415.1 uncultured Bryobacteraceae bacterium
AACCCTGCCAGCGTACGGAGAAATTGTAAGGACCAATGCCAGGACCAGGGCCGTTGATGCACCAGTTGAACGCGATTTGGGGATCGACGCGGCTGAAGCCGAGACCTCCAGTTGTGCCGAAGGTTTGGTCGAGATAATAGCAGCCGGTAAACGCATTCGTCGAAGCAGCCGGGCAGGTAGGCGCTGCCGCGGTTGGGTTCAGCGTGATGGTGGCGGAGGCGGACTTGGTTGGGTCAGCCATGCTGGTGGCCTGAACAGCCGCAGCTTCCTGGGTGGCGACAGAAGCTGGCGCGGTGTAAACGCCGGTGGAGGACACGCTGCCCAAGCCCGCGGGCGAGACGCTCCAATTCACAGCTTGGTTCGTAGTTCCGGTGACGGTGGCCGTGAGAGTCAGCGTTTGACCCGCAGTCAGAGCACCGGAGGCAGGAGTGACTGCAATACCGACAGAAGGATTTAACGTGACAGCAGCGGCGGCGGACTTGGCCGGGTCCGCTACGCTAGTGGCTTGTACAGTGACGGTTTGCTGCGCCGCGACGGAAGCTGGAGCGGTATACAGTCCGTTCGCTGAAATGCTTCCCGAACAGTCCGGTGAAACGTGACAATTTACGGCTAGGTTTTTTGCTCCGGTGACGGTGGCGGTAAATTGCCCTGTCTGATTTGCAACCATGGCATCCGTTGCCGGTGTGATTGTAATGGATATTGCTGGGCTGGGCTTGTTAGGCGTTTTGCCGGCTGCAGCCTGGTAGATTTCCGTCACCTGGCTGTTTAGCGGCTGGTCGTCGAACCAGGCGCGGAACGAAAGAATGTCGCCGCCCGCGACGGCGCTCACGAACTCATTCCACTGATTGGGCTCGTTCGGGTTATTGCTTAGGTCACCGTTCGGCGCGTCGCCGATGTAAGTAACGGTGAAGGCATTCGGCCAAATGGCCTTTTCGTCAGCGGTGGTGTGCAGCGGCTTGTAAGGCGCCCAGAAACTGGCGAGCGGCGCTGTGTACGCTGAGTCTTTGGTCCAAATATTCTCGGGGATGACCAAGATCTGAGGCACAGCCTGCAGCACTTGCCCGAACATCGCGGGCGCAGTCGCGTCATCCGGGCCGCCGTCGGAATCCACGTAGAAAATGCTGCATCCCCAACGGTTGTAGGCATACTGGATTTTCTGAATCAGAACTCCGGCTTCGCTTCCGACCGGCACGGAAACTTGGTTCGGCGGCGAGACCGAAAAATCGAGCTGCTGCGGACGTAGAGTCATGCCGCACTTCAACCCCGCTTGAGTGAACTTCGCGAAGAATGCATCGGCGACGCCGTTCATCTCGGGCGCCATAACCGGCAGTTGAGTGGGATCACCCACGTAGCTGGTGTTGGGCTGCGGGTATTGCTGCCCTTCGAGGTCCCACACAATGGCGCCTTGCGCGTTCATGCTTTTCAGAATCTTGACCGAATTGTCGGCATAGGCCAGCACGGCGGCCTGGAATGCGGCCAAGCCCTGAGGGGATTGAATGTTAACATTCTGCGCGACCGTGTAGTTGCGCGGATTGGGACTGGAGTTGGGGAGCGCCGAGGAGGTCGGGTTCGTCATGAAGAGTTCCCCGATGGGACGGCGATCGGTCCAATTCAGCGTTTGCGGCCAGGTCTGGCCGTACGCTGTGAGGACGTCTCCGGCGACGGCATGATAGTCGGTGCCTGAAGGCGAGAAGCGCAATGAGAACGAATAAACATCCGTTTGCCCGGGCGCTAGGGGCCGATTCACCGGAACCGCGGTGCCGAGAAAGCCTTCACTGGAGTCGTTATTGGTGCCAACCAGCAGCTCGTAATGATTAGCCGCGCCGGACGGACTGAACCCGAGAAACAGTGGTTTGGCGTCGTTGTCGACCAACGTCAACATGCCCGATCCATAGTCGGCTGGAATGAACGAAGGGGCATCCAGGTTGTTATGAAACTGCGGGTAGCCGGCGTTGCCGAATTGTTGGGGAAGATTGGGGAACTGGAGACCGAAAGGATAGATATCAATTCCGTTTAACGTCTGACCGCTCGAGTTTGTGATGGTCAAAGTGACATTGAGGTTGTTCGTTCCGAACGGCGTTGCAAAGTGGCAGCTTACGCTTCCCCAATTCCAGGACCAGGTTAGGGTTTGGGAGCTGGCATTCCAATTCGCGGTGTTGCCAATGCCGCCCCATTGGCCGTTGCCGCCTAAGCTATAGCCTCCGACGTAAAAGGCATCACCTAATCCGGCGTTCAAATTGACCAGAGATACGCCGTTGTAAGACAGTTGCGTGAGGCCACGCCCGTCGTAAGAAGTTTGCAGCCCTTGCCCGTGAAGAAGCTGAGCGAAGAAAATCGTAAAAAGGGCAAAGTGGTAGCGAGTGCCTATCAAACGTCCATTCCTTTGTGCTGGGATTTGCTGGACACGGAGAGCCGCCGAACGGGGTTCCGTGTGCAGGATTGTTCTTCAGCCCGAGCGGTGTTAGTAGGCCAGTAGAATGAGGGCCGCTACGTAGCGGAATGCCTCAACAGACTGCCCGTTGGCTCCTGCTGATCTCATCGGTTAAAAAAGCTAAACCTTAGTTTACCTAGGTAGTGGGGAAAACACTAGGACTCGCTCAAACGAGCGCGATTATTTTGAGGGTGGGGCGCCGAGGCAGGCGGGCGAACATCAATGTTCCGCATGATGCGCCCCTAGACCTTGCGCGCTGAGTTAGACTACACGTCGCAGGAGCAGTCTTGCTCCCGCTGCCACTGCAAGGAGAGCAAGCGTGTAAAGCGTCGGAAGCTCAGGCACCGGTGCGGCGGCGGGTCCGATTCGGAAGGCGTAGATGCCGCCTAATAGGGAAAGCGGGAATGATGTTTCCCGGGAAGGGTCGGTCGCTGAAGGGATCAAGAACGGGGCCGCCGAAGTCCTGGAAGTCACCTTCGAGCTCCGCCGGGGTGGGGGACGTACACGTTGCTGAAGAACTGGTCCGGCGCTAATTCGATGGAGAGGTCGGAAAATTGCTGGCCGTCCGCAGGCGACGGCAGAGCGCGGAGGGTGGCGAAGGCCTGAAACGTGGAATAGCCAAGAATCAGGCGATTGCCTTTTTGGTCAGGGGCGCTGTTGTATTCGACCGAGGAAGCGGGACGAGTCCGGATGGAAATGCAATCGGGGTAGCTTGCGCCGCAGAGGTCGCCAGTGCCAGGCAGAAACCCGTGAGTACCGGTCTTGACCAGACCTGCCGGTTTGTGCAAAGGAAAGCATCACTTCAGGAGCACCTCAATTCATCTGGGGTTCACAACGAAAGTTGTGCCTTTGATTCTGAAAGCTGTGTGGGCCGCCGGCGCCGTTATTCTCGTGGCATCCGGTATCGCGGTGTCTCAGAGAACATCGAGTGCTGGGACGGGGGTTGTGGTAGCTAGTGGGCAGATGAGGCGGTTATTGGAGGACGGGCTTTGCCGCAATGTGCTCACTGTTCAGGCCAGTTAAGGTGGGAGACAGTAGAGTTGTAGGTAACGGACTAAGGGCCAGCGGTGCCGGCCCTTGTCATTGAAGGTAACGAACTAGCCCGACGGGAACTCTGAGACGTTCCAGCCGGAGCGCAGCTGCTTACAGGGAACCGGCGCCTCCCGCGGTATTCTGATGCTCGCGGCGTTTCTCCCGCATCTGCTGTTGCATCTGATCGTAGGCCTGCTTCTGGCTGTCGTTCAACACGGCTCGGATCTGCGTGTTGCCGTCTTCGCGAATGGCGCGCATCTTCGCATGACGATCTTGGGGGGAAAGCGAACTGTCCGAGCGAAGGCTCTCCATTTGTTGTTGACGGCTGGTCAGGATGGGGAGGATCTGGTTCTGCTGAGCAGCGGTTAAATTCAGGTGCTTGCTCAGCATCTGCACTTGCCGGTTGGGATCGGCGTGACGATGCGCGTGATCCGGTTCTCCGGCGCTTTGCGGCGGCGCGGCTCCGTCCTGCGCTTGTGGGGCAGCGATGGCTACACCTAATCCAAAAAGTGTGGAAAGGGCTAAGGCGCTAATCTGTTTTCTCATGGTGTTACTCCTCTTCTGGAGAGCGGGTGATCCTTGTTTTTTTCCTCACTCTCTATTTCAACTGACGGGTGGCGCTCCGGTTGGTTTATCGGTCCGCCGTTAAAGTTCGTTTAGCCCTTAAACAACTGACACAAGGAAAAACTGACACACTAGAGAGTGATGTCCCCCTTAGTATTTGCGGATCCCAACCTCGCGTTTTTACTGCTTGTCGTGGGTGCCCTGGGAATAATTTGGGAGTGGCACGCCCCTGGGATGTTCGTGCCTGGAGTCATGGGCGTTTTGCTGCTGAGCATGGGGGCTTACGGGATTTATCAAGACAGGCCGGATTGGTATGGCGTGGCGCTAATAGCGTTGGCGCTGCTTCTTCTCACCGTAGAACTGAGGTACTACACGCATATGGTCTCTGGCATTGCCGGAACCATCCTATTAGCGTTCGGCGCCACAATGATTCTCGAAGGGCCACGCCGGGTTAGTCCCGCTTTGGCGGTGGCGGTCTCCGTTGCCTTTGGGGTCATCACAATTTTCCTTGGATCCTTAGCGATGCGCGCGCGGAGAGGCGAGCAAATGATGGGCCAGCAGAGCTTGGTGGGCGAGCTGGGCGTGTCCAGAACCGAGATCAGTCCGGAGGGGTCAGGTATCGAAACGTCAAAGACGGGTGGTACCGTTTTTGTGCACGGGGAATACTGGCAGGCGCGCTCCGATCATACGATTGCCGCGGGGCAGCGGGTATCGATCGAGCGGGTGCAGGATTTGGTGGTGTACGTGAGGGAGGCTTAAGCGTGATTGAAGGACTCGGTAGTCTTTTTGCGGGCGCGGTCCTGCTGGTGGCGATCATCCTAGCGTTTTATCTAATTTCCTCGGTGAAGATTCTCGCCGAGTACGAGCGCGGCGTCATCTTCCGGCTGGGGCGCGTGCTGCGGCAGCCGAAAGG
>CAXUCT010000317.1:4950-5632 GCA_964249415.1 uncultured Bryobacteraceae bacterium
CCGGGCGTCATTCTGGTCTTTAAGCCGCTGGACCGGATGGTACGGATCTCGCTGCGTATTGAAGCGATGGAAGTGCCTCCGCAGGATCTGGTCACCAAGGACAACGTGACGGTGAAGGTGAATGCAGTGGTTTACTTTCGCGTGGTGGAACCGATCAAGGCCGTGATCGAGGTGACTAATTTTCTGTACGCCACCAGCCAGTTGGCGCAGACTACATTGCGCAGTGTGCTCGGCGAAGTGGAGTTGGATGAATTGCTGAGTCAGCGCGAGAAGATCAACATTCGCTTGCAGGCGGTGCTTGACGAACATACCGGGCCGTGGGGCGTGAAGGTGACGATGGTGGAAGTGAAGCAGGTGGACTTGCCCGAGCAGATGATTCGCGCGATTGCGCGGCAGGCGGAAGCAGAACGCGAGCGGCGCGCTAAGGTGATTCTTGCCGAAGGCGAGTATATGGCGGCGGAGAAGCTGAGCATGGCCGCGAAGCAGATTCAAACCGAGCCGGTTGCGATTCAGTTGCGATATTTGCAGACGCTGGTGGAGATCGGGACAGAGAAGAACACCACGGTGATTTTTCCCGTGCCGGTAGATATGTTGGCTTCGTTGAGCAAGATTGCGGAGAGTCTGTCGAAAAGAGAGACTTAGGGACGATTTACTTATGAAAACGCTCGACGTAAATCAATTC
>CAXUCT010000318.1:0-5593 GCA_964249415.1 uncultured Bryobacteraceae bacterium
GTTCATGGAGAGCGCGCCGTGCCTTAGTCGCCTCGTGCTTTTCTTCGTCGGTAAATAGCCCAATCGCATATACCAGCGTGTCGCTCTGGTTTGAACGGGCCACCAGTTTTTCAAGCGTCGACGTACTAGCGTTATCGTTTCCATCGGTAATCACCAGCAGGACCTTTTTATCCTTTTTGGCCTCCTGCTTCATATAGTCGAGCGACATGTTGATGGCATCTCGCATAGCAGTGCCGCCCCGTGAATCGATGCGCGCCAACCCCTGCTCCAGCTTTCGCGGATCACTGGTGAAAGGAACGTCCAAAAAGGCATCGTCGTTGAAGTTGACAATGAACACTTCGTCTTGTGGGTTCGATTCACGAACCATAGCGAGCGCGGCCGCTTCCACACGGCTTCGCTTTGTCATCATGCTGCCGCTATCGTCAATAATGATGCCGAGCGATACCGGAACGTCCTCGCGCCGGAAGATCTTCACCTGCTGAGGCTGACCATTTTCAAACACCTTGAAAGCGTCGCGATCCAGGTTTGTGACCAGCTTGCCTTTTTTATCCACCACGCTGGCATGCAAGACTACCAGCCGGGTATCGGAGCGGAACTGCGCAAACAGAGCAACAGTGCACATACCCGCTACGAGTGCTGCCGCAGCACAAGGATGGACGATTCCGGCCCTCAAGGTACTACTGAGTTGGCGCATAGTAACCAAGGCGGAAATAGGCTTTTAGGGGCGGCAATCCGCGAGGCTGATTCAACCTGACCTGGACACGCCGGTATTTCCCATCGCGCTCGCGATTCTTTGGTGTATAGCCGAGCATGTATTCGTTTCGAAGTTCGGTTCCTATTTTGGCTGCTATGTCCGGCAATTCGGCTACGTTGTCGACTGCGTATTCGCGGCCGCCGGTTTGCTCTGCCAGTTCGTTGAGCAAGCCCGGCCCGGCAGCCTCTTCCGGGGTGCGCCCACGGCTCCCCATCGATTCAAAGATCCCAATCGCGAAAATCTGCACATCCGCTTCCCGCACGGCGTTCTTGATCTCCGTCTCAGTGTACCGGCTGCTATTATCGCCTCCGTCCGAGATGATTAGCAGCGCTTTGCGCGGATTATGTGCTTTCTTCATTTCATGCATGGCCAAGTAAACGCTATCAAGCAGTGCGGTGCGACCTCTGGATTGAGTAAAGGTCAACGTGCTTTGGATCTTATCTGTGTCCGTGGTGAACGGAACGGTCAATTCCGGACGATCGTTGAATTGCACAAGGAAAAACTCGTCCGAAGGGTTCGATGTTTTGAAGAATTCAGCCGCTGCTTGGCGCGATTTCTGAAGTTTCGGGCCCATGCTCCCGCTGGTGTCGAATACTAGCCCTATCGAAATAGGAGCATCTTCGCTCGAAAACTCCGTTATCTGCTGTTCGACCTTGTCTTCGAAAAGGCGGAAATGTTCCTTTTCCAGACCTGTCACAAACCGGTTGAGCGGATCAGTCACCGTCACGTTGATCAGAACAAGTGTTTTGTTGACGCGCAGGTCAACGGGTCGCGAGGAGGTGGCGTGAGCCGCCGTATTCTTACGCGATTCAACCGAGACTGTTTCATTCTCAGAGGCAGGCTTAGCGTCTTGGGGAGACTGAGCGTACGCGTTCCGCCAGCCTGCCAGGAGAGTGGTTGCCGTGACAACGCACAGCAAAACCGTAGTCCATTCCGCATACCAGCGACGCATCACTACTCTCAATCGGACGCCTGCGGGAAGAATGCGAGACAAATTGCGCGTCCGCATGAAAATTGATGCTTTCTGACCTGATCATAGCATCGGCAAACTGAGCCCCACCTGGCCGATTCGTTATCGCTGAATGCGCGCCGAGCCCCCCTTAGCTACCGACTCCACCTGGTCGAGAGTGGCCATAGTCGTATCACCGGGGAAAGTGGTCAGAAGCGCACCATGCGCCCACCCTAGATTCACGGCCTCCTGTTCCGGCCTTCCCGTAAGCAAGCCATAAATGAAGCCCGCCGCGTAACCGTCGCCGCCACCTACCCGATCAACCACGTCCAGCTCAGCCGTAGGAGCCTGGTAGGTCTTGCCGTTGATCCAGGCCACTGCGCTCCAACTGTGCCGGTTTGTGGAATGCACTTCTCTGAGCGTCGTAGCGACGATCTTGACTTGAGGATGATCCTTCACCACACGATCAATCATGCCGAAGAATGCGCTGGGATCGAGCTTCGATTTCGCGGCCACTTCAGGACCGGGTATTCCTAAGCCCATTTGCAGATCTTCTTCGTTCCCGACTAACACGTCCACGTTCTTCACCACGCGCCGGATGACCTCAACTGCTTTCTCAGGTCCGCCTAGAACGTTCCAGAGTTTGGCCCGGTAGTTCAAATCAAAGGACACAACGGCTCCAGCCGCTTTTGCCGCCTGCATGGCTTCAATAATCACTTCCGAAGTAGTGTCGGAAAGAGCCGAGAAAATTCCACCGCTGTGAAACCAGCGCACGCCGCCCTCAAAGATGGCGCTCCAATTGAAGTCGCCTGGTTTCAAACGGGCAGCCGCTTCGTTGCAGCGGTTGTAGAACACAACCGGAGCACGAATGCCTTGCCCGCGGTCGCTATAAACGGTCGCGATGTTCGGGCCAGACACGCCGTCGTGCTTGAAATGCTTATAGAAGGGCTTTACGCCCATCGCTAGTACCCGCTCAGCAACCAGATCCCCGATGGGGTAATCCACCATCGCGCTTGCGATACCGGTTTGCAATTTGAAGCAGTCGGAAAGATTGGCGGCTACGTTGTATTCACCGCCGCTCACCCAAATGTCGCATTGCGTAGCTTTGCGCCACGGAATGATGCCCGGATCTAAGCGATAGACCAGGGCGCCGATCGAGGCAAAATCCAAAGCGCCCTGCTGCCGGATGTTTAAGTCGTAATTCATTTATTCTCCAGTCCTGTAGAGTTCACGAGCACTCAAAAGATTACTGCCCTACGCCAGAGTTTTCGCTGGTGGGTAGGAGCCCGCTGCCACCCGGCCGCCGCGGCCCGTCCAGTTTGTGTGGAAGAACTCGCCCCGCGCTTTATCGACACGCTCGTAGGTATGCGCGCCGAAGAAGTCGCGTTGCGCTTGTAGAAGATTGGCGGGCAACCGCTCTGTTCGGTAGCCATCGAAAAAGGCCAGCGCCGTCGAGAAGGCAGGCGTCGGAACACCGAACTGAATGGCATGGATCAAGGCCCGGCGCCAGGACTGCTGGTAATCGTTAACCACTTTGCTGAAAAAATCGTCCAGTAGCAGGTTTGTGAGCGCGGGGTTGTTATCATAGGCCGCTTTGATCTCCCCAAGGAAGCGGCTTCTGATGATGCAGCCACCACGCCACATCAAAGCGATACCGCCCATGTTCAGGTTCCAGCCCTGCTCTTTTCCAGCCTCGCGCAACAGCATATAGCCTTGCGCATACGACATCATCTTTGAACAGTAAAGCGCCCTGCGCACATCCTCGATGAACTCTTTGCGGTCGAGTGAACTCGCATCATGTTTGGGACCGCTGAGGATTTTCGCCGCCGCAGTACGCTCGTCTTTGATCGCGGAGAGGCAGCGCGCGAACACGGCCTCGCCGATCAGAGTAACCGGCATGCCTAAATCGAGCGCGCTAATGGCTGTCCATTTCCCAGTTCCTTTTTGGCCGGCTGTATCCAGAATCTTGTCAATGAGCGGCTTGCCGTCTTCGTCTCGCTTGTTGAAAATCTGGGCGGTAATCTCAATCAGAAAGCTGTCCAGCTCTCCTTCATTCCATTCTGCGAAAACCTGATGTAGCTCATCGGCATTCAGGCCCAGGCCATCCTTCAGAAGCTGATAGGCCTCGCAGATGAGCTGCATGTCGCCATACTCAATGCCGTTATGGACCATCTTCACGTAATGGCCTGCGCCTTCTTCTCCCACCCAGTCACAACACGGCGTGCCGTCCTCCACCTTCGCCGCAATGCCCTGAAAAATGTCTCTGACGTGGGGCCATGCTTGGGGATTTCCGCCGGGCATGATGGACGGACCGAAGCGCGCTCCCTCCTCGCCGCCCGAGACGCCGGTTCCGACGAACAGAATACCTTTCTCCGCCAGCGCTCTGGTGCGGCGCGTTGTGTCCGGGAAGTGGGAGTTTCCACCATCGATAATGATGTCGCCCTTCTCCAGGTGCGGCGTGAGCTGGTCAATCATCTGATCCACTGTTTCACCGGCCTTCACCATCAGCATCACGCGCCGCGGTCGCTTCAAAGCCTGAGTCAATTCCTCAATCGAGTGCGTACCGACTACCTGCGTACCTTTAGCTTCGTGTTCGATGAATTCGTCCACCTTTGATGTTGTCCGGTTGAACACGGCTACCCGAAAGCCATGGTCATTCATGTTCAACACCAGATTCTGGCCCATCACCGCCAGCCCGATTAGACCGATGTCACAACTCGCCGTTTGCATAACTTTCGATGATACTGCTACCGGTCTTCAATGGAACCGCAGGGAGCAATATCGCGGCGTGAGATGGCACCAAACTGTAGGTCGGGGCTATTGTTGCTGTTGTTGCTCGGCGAATAGCAACTCGGCTTCCTGGTCTTTCTCCAAAAAGCGGGACCATTCCTCATCAGCGGCAAACTCCTGGTCGGGCGGCAGAATCGCCTCGGATGGCGTGACTCTCACGCGCACCTGAAGCTCCGTTTCGGCGCGGCCTTTCATCGTGCCGACCGTGGGTGAAACGTCCGCGTAATCACGGCCGATGGCGGTCCGAATGTGCCGGCCACCCACAATGAGATCGTTCGTCGGATCAAAGCCTACCCAGCCGAGCCCGGGAAGCAACGCCTCTACCCACGCGTGAGTTGCGCCCGCGGCCGAGCGATCCTCATGAGAGGAACTGTGATGCAAGTATCCGCTAACGTACCGGCATGGAATCCGTACATTGCGCACCAAAGCAATCATAATGTGCGCGAAGTCCTGGCAGACGCCCTCGCGAGAAAGGAGAGCATCTTCAATTGGCGAATCGACCGAGGTGCTCTGCTTGACATACGAGAAGCTGCGGTACAGTTGGGAATTCAAGTTTCTAAGCAGTTCCAGCGGGTCCGCCCCGTTCCGTTTATCGATCCCAAACTCCCGAGCCAACTGCTCTAACTCAGGCGAGGAGCGCGCAAAGTGACTGGGCCCCAGCATATCCCAGTAATCCTCACGCTCGATCATCTGATCGAGGTCGCGCCAAGCGTCGCGGTCGAGCGAGTCTGGAAGCGGCTCCGGCGCATCCACATCCACCAGCGCGTCCGCAATCATCGTCAAGTGTTGGTGGGGCTCCGGGATGTCGAAGTGATGCACCTGATTGGCGAGGTGATCGCTGTAGGAAAAGATGCGCGCCCGAGGACTGACAGAGAGTTGGAAAGTAAAGCAGCGCTGCATCTGCTCGCTACGCGGGTGCATGCGTACTTCCATAACGCTCTGCCAAACGGGCCGGCTATACCGGTAACGCGTGAAATGTCGGATAGCGTAAAACATCAGGCCTCGAAAGCTGATTCAACCGCGTAATCGATGTAGACCTCATGTAACGCGCCGTGCAACATGCGGCATTGCTCGATGACGCCGTGAAGATAAGAGTGTAG
>CAXUCT010000319.1:0-3196 GCA_964249415.1 uncultured Bryobacteraceae bacterium
GCAAGGCATCCCAGTACGAGTTCAAGGCCAAGCGGCTCGTGTAGGTAAAGCTTCGGGCTACCTGATTCCCGTACCCCACAAAGCTGGGCGCCCCATGAGCTGCATACGAAGCGCCAGAAACATACCCCGTCTGCTGCCCCGTGAAATTTCCCGTGATCGAGCTGGTGCGGTTGGCCCCGTCATAACCGGTCGTCACGACACGCCCCGAAGGATAGGTCTCAGACGTAAGTGCTCCCGCCAAGTTGTACGCGTAGGAGAAGTTGTACGTCTCGTTGGAAGTCATCTGTTGACTCGAAGTCACCCGGCCTAGCGCGTCGTACCCTAGATATTTGGTCGTGGAAATTCCGTTTGCGATTTGCGTTAGTCGCCCCGTGCTCTTTGAAACAGACGGACCGTCATACGTGTAGGCAACTGCGTGCGTCGAATCCGAATATTTCTCCAGCAGGAGCCGGTTCAGGGCGTCATAAGCATAGGTCGAGGTAATTCCGCGTGCGTCCGTTTTGCTGGCTAAGTTGCCGTTTGCATCGTACGCGTAATTGACTGTTCCGCTCTCCGGATTGAGGGCCTGCGTCAGCCGGCTCATGGCATCGTAGGTGTACTGGCGCTGCTCCCAACTGGGGCAATAGCCCTGGCTAACCAACACCAGATTATCCAGCGCATCGTAGCGGTAATCAGTCGTGTAGTTGAGTCCACTTGGATCTTCGATGACGTTGTACAAGCGGCCTGCCGCGTCGTACCAATACCGCTTGGTGCTGCCCGCCGGGTCCACGACGTTCCTGTACTGTCCGCTGTAGCTCGTCGTCGTAGCAGCGCCGTCGGGTGTCGTCACGCTTGTAGCGCGTCCTAGGAAGTCATACAGATACGTCGTAAGCGCCACAGCATTACCAGTGCGGTACGGATTGCTCACCGTGTAAACTCGGCCCATGGCGTCGTAGGTCTTGTCGACTTCAATGAAGCTTGATCCCGTTTCATATTGCTGATTCGCCGCTTCCCTCCCTAAGCCGTCGAACAACTGAGTCGTGATCAGCGCGCCATCTCCCTCTGTGTTCTGATCCTGCTTGACAGTAGCCTGGCTGGGGCTCGGATAACTGTAATTTGTCTGGTTCTCTTGTCCGCTCCCTGCTCCGGCAGCGCGCTTGACTTGCGTGAGCCGGTCCAGAAAGTCGTTATAGGAAAAGGCCGTGCTGACCCCGTTCGCGTCCGTAGTCAGCACGGCTTTTCCAATGTTGTAGTCGTAGCTGATGCCCGTCGTCTGCCCCAGAGCGTTCCTCACCAAGGTGGGGAAAGCGTGCCGGCTTGCTCCATCATCGTTGTAGCCGAATGTTGTCACGTTCCCGTTCGGGTCCTGCTGCCTCAAGATATTCCCTGCAATATCAGAAGTTCGCAGCGTTCCGACCGCTGTCCATGAACCAGCTTGGTTTTTCAGCCACTGCCATTCGGACGTAACATTGCCGCGCGTGCTCCAACCAGTCCCATAATTGCCGTCGTGCCCCGAAATGCCCGGCGCGTCCTGCACCGGATTCTCATCGTAATGCCACGAAGTTTCCGCCACCTGATTTCCATTTTGATCAAAAGTAATGGCGTAATAGGGCAAACGGACCAAGTTAGATTGGGTGTTGGCAAAGGCTTGGTTGGTCGTCCAAAAATAAACCGTTTGCTTGTGCCGGATCAGACTGCCCGGAGAACCGCTACCCCAGTCGTATTCGTACAGGTCAGTGAGGTTGTTGTGAGTCAAGGGCTGCGGCTGCACTCGCAAGCAGCCTTGACCACAGACTACCCAATCTCCAGCGAGTAAAATGGCCAAGTGAACGCTAGGATCACCCACCTATTCTTGCCATGACCAGAGACGACGCTTGGAATATCGTCTGCGAATTTGTTGCGAGTGAAGGCTTGCGGCGCCACATGCTGGCAGTGGAAGCATGCATGGTGGCGTATGCGGACAAATTTGGGGAAGACCGGGAGCGGTGGGCTGTCACAGCGCTGCTGCACGACTTCGATTGGGAGATCCACCCGTCTTCGCCCGACCATCCCATGAAGAGTGAGCCGATTTTGGCTGAGCGTGGCGTGGACGAGACTACCCGGCGCGCCATTCTGTCCCATGCCAGCTACAGCGGCGTTCCTCGCGAGTCGCTGCTGGAGCGGGCGCTCTTTGCCTGTGATGAGTTATCGGGATTTTTAACTGCTTGCGCTTATGTCAAGCCGGGACGCAGTATCGATGAGGTGGACGTTGCGTCCGTAAAGCGCAAGTTGAAGGACAAGGCTTTCGCACGCAATGTTAGTCGCGATGATGTGGTGAACGGTGCAGCAGAGTTGCAGGTGCCGCTGGACGAACACATTGCCTTTTGTATCCAGGCCATGAAGGCGTGCGCCTCCCCGTTGGGAATCGCAGGCGCGGCGCAAAGCCGCACTGGCTAGCGCCGCGCCCTAAACTTACCAGCGGCGATCGCGCGCCACTCTCAGATCGCTGACGTCTCGCATCAGAGCATCTCGGCTGCGCGCCTGAAGCACGTTGTGATCCAGAATTCCTTGCATGCTGCCAATCGATTTGTTGAGTTCTCCCTTATCAAAACGGCCTTTTGTCAGGTGCCGATCAAAGGTAGAGAGATGGCCTTGGGCATCGTTGTAGCGTCCGCGTTGCCTATCGTTGCCGTGCTCGAGTTCAGCGGCTCCGCGCAGATCAGCCTGCGAGCGGTCTACTAAGCCGCGCATATCGAAAAAAGGCGCGGGATAGGCCTGAAACCCACCCCCGCCGGCCGCAGCTTCGAGCGAAGCCGCGGTGCCCAAACTGAAACCAACGGTGAGTAAAAGGGCTGCTGCCGATTGCTTGATTATTTTCATATACCGACTCCTCTGTCCCGCTTGTTAAGACGCCGGTAACGTGCCCGGGATTATGTAGAAATACGCGTATTGGATATTAAATTTCCTCAGTGTGGGAGGCTAGTGCGAGCGCGCCGTACAGCACGCTGTCGTCGGCGAGTTGGGCAGGAACAACGTCGCGCCGCGCCCGGGACCAAGCGGTCATTTGTTGGTCCAACTCCTGCCGTAGCGGTCCGAACACCGCCGCACCCGCCTTGCTGATACCGCCACCAATCACGATGCGGGCAGGGTTCAATAGCATCAGCGCAGCCTTCAAAGCTCTCGCCAGATAAACGACGTACCGGCGGACAAACTCAGGATCGAGAAGAAGGTCCTTTGC
>CAXUCT010000319.1:3206-5590 GCA_964249415.1 uncultured Bryobacteraceae bacterium
GGTCGGCCATAGTCGCGCTCCAGCCACAATCCACAGCACATGCGCTCGAAACATCCCCGAGACCCGCACAGGCAATCGGGGCCATCGGGTACGAGGTTGATATGGCCAATCTCGCCGGCGAACGAATCCGCCCCGCGATATATTGCGCGATCAATGATAATCCCGCCGCCTATACCGGTCGAGATCGTTACATAGAGGAGCGGGCTCACGCCTCGGCCAGCGCCGTAGATTGATTCCCCTAGCGCACCGACGTTGGCATCGTTGTCTATCACGGTGCGGGCTCCGGTGAGGCGCTCGACATTCGCAACCAGCGGATATTGGGCCCAACCTTCTACATGGGTTGAGAGCGTTACCGTCTGTGAAGCGAAGTCGACGGGGCCCCCGAAGCCGATGCCACAACGATCAGGCCGGAAGGCATGTTCTCGCTGCCAGCAAGTAAAGATCTGCTCGATTTGGGAGAACATCCATTCGGGCCCGCCGCTTCTTTGCGTGGCGCGCTCCTCGCGAAGAAACATCCGGTCGTCATCGAAGCCTGCAAGCGTGAACTTTGTTCCGCCTATATCGACGGCCAGAGTCTGCATAACGTAAAAGAGGGACGAGTTTTGATTCCCGTCCCTCTCCAAATACTTCCTGCGTTCCGAACCGCAGCTAAGGCAGCCCTCGCCGGTCAACTAAGTACAACACCAGAACGATGACCAACACCAACCCTAATCCGCCACTCGGATAGTAGCCCCAGCCAGTTGCGTAGGGCCAAGTGGGTAGTGAACCCAGCAGCAGCAAAAACAACACGATGATAAGCAAAAGCCGAAGCATTCAACTATTTCACCTCCTCAACAGCCACGAAGCTTATGAGACGCCTAACTCGTCTCCCGATTCCAAGAGCTCAAACTCCATCACCATTCCGGAATTTTTGAGTGCATCCTTGAAATCCTGGTCCTTACCGTCGGCTATGTCATAATCCCAGATTTCAGCCCCGAAACTCAGAAAGCCGTCATCTTCTTCGATTAGATCGGAAGAATGCAATGCATCGGGGCGGTTTCGCCCGACAAATACTGCATCCAGCACAGTCTCATCGTCGAGTTGCGCATCCAAGAAGCTGGGCGGATCATCCGATTTTTCACCGGAGCGGTCGGAACGCTCGCGGAACACTACTCTGTACTTCATTGATTCAACGTGAACCCTTGTACCGCCAGTTTACATACCCTTGCTGCCCATTGTGGACTGAATGCCCTTGATCTTGGTCAAGTGCCCTTGCAGCGTGGGTAAGGTGGTACTGGCGAAATTCTTGATTTGAGCGTCCTGGCCGCCATTAGCTTCCTTTTGAAAGTCCCTGACGTCCTCTTCGTGATCCTTCACCATTCCGTTCACATACATCTTGTCGAAGGCCGGACCCGACATCTTTGAAAGCTTGTCGTACATCGCCTGCTGCTTCGCGTTCACATCCGATGGCAGCGTCATATTTTCACCCTGCGCCACGGATTTCAAATCATTGTTAGCTTTGGTGTGGTCGTCGACCATCTGTTGACCGAAGGCTTTCACATCCGGATTGCTGGCCTTATCAGCCGCCAGTTGTCCATCTTCACTTCAGCCATGCCGCCCTGCGCCGCTTTCATCGCAAAGGTGCTATCGGCGGACTTCATCATCTTCTTGGTGCCGGTGTCCATGTGCTGGTTAGCCGTGTCCTGCGCGCGTACCGCGACCGAAGAAACGATTAAAGCCGCACAGCCTGCGACTCCCAGCAACGTGTGTCTCATGTCTTTCATGCAAAGTACTCCTATAATGGTTGGATTTACTTACAGCAGACTGGTTACGCGCTAAACGTGCGTGAACTCCGCCAACCCGCAGATTTGCTATCTATTGAAGGTTCCCGTTTGCGCCGAAGATGTGGATAGCGTGACGAATTGGGTGCTGAGCGTGGAACTTGACGGGGAATGGGAAGAGTGCCGTTTCGCTACTCGTAGGGAAGCTCTCGCAACGTTTGTCGCGCTGGCCAAAGATTACAGCCACAGCCTGAAGAGCGCCATCCTGGTCCTGAACCCCCTGGAAACCGGGCGTGACCTCCCTCGCGAATACACCAATTCACATTCCCAGTGGGTGAACTGACTTGGCGGAGCTATCCGAGATTATTCGCCAAGGCGTAGCGCGTCATCTGGGCGGTGGAGTGCAATCCAAGCCGCTGCATGATCGCGGCGCGGTGAAACTCCGCCGTTCGAACCGAGATATTGAGCCGGTTGGCGATATCTTTGGCGCTTGAGCCCACCGCGATGAGCCGGAGCACTTCCATCTGCCGGGAGGTGAGCTCCGGCTTATTGGTTTGCGGCGTGCTCCCTCCATCAGTTTGGGTGGCGAAGCCAGGTAAGAGGGTTCCACCGCCTAAGACGGCC
>CAXUCT010000320.1:0-5574 GCA_964249415.1 uncultured Bryobacteraceae bacterium
AGGTGTTTCAAGCGATTGAGCAGGAGTTGCGAAGCCAGTATAGTTTGGGATTTGTTTCGGACCAGCCGGTGACCACCTCGGGATTCCGGAAGATCCGGCTGACGACGAAGCAGAAGGGGCTTATCGTGCAGGCGACGGACCGTTATTACGCTGAGACCTGAGGCGCCTATAAGCCCGCGTTGGCGGGCGCGGAGGGGACGCTTGAAGCGACGGCTCGCAGCTTGAACACGCACCAGGCAGTGATCGCGATTCCATACAGGGTGAAGACCAGTTGAACACCTTCTTCGACGGCGTGGCTCTTGAAGAGCGGAAGGACTAGGAACCAGAAGCAAGTGAGCACCTCGGCGAGGAACGAGAGCTCCCAAAAGACCAGCCAGACGTAGGTGTTATTTGGGAGCTCGATCTTCTGAGCGCGTGTTTGCCTATGTAGTGTCCACAGGAACGCGAGGGCGGCGGTCGAGGAGCCAGCCCAAAGTAGCAATCCGACGGTGGTAGCGACAGACGCATCTCCGTTGGAATCACTGGTGTCCAAGAACATGGAAACGACGAGGCCGAACAAACAGGCGAAAACCAGCCCGGAGACCAGCCGGATGATAGCGAGGCGCCGCAGTTTGGCTATTTGCGCCCCAATCTCTTCGAAGACATCCCACGCGATGAGTGGAAATAGAAAGGCGTAGAGGAATTTGGAGTAGATGAAGACGTTGGCGCTGGATCTGGCGTCGGGCTCAAGCCAAAGGAAGACGACATCGAAGAAGACCGAAAGCAGACAGCCGAGAGTGATGAAGACGTATAAACGGTAGAGTCTGAGGAGGAAAACGCGCCCGAGAAGAATGGCGTCGAGCGCGGTTCCGACGATTTCTAGCCAGTGATTAGCTTGGGTTAACATCCGCTACCACCATTTGAACTCACTGCGCGGCGAGTACTAGCAGTTTGAAGTGGCTGGCACTTGTGCGCGTCGGCTAGAGGGTTTTGATGAGCATCAATAAAGGTGGATTCAGCGTCTAAAAAGCAGGAGGGGACACACCTCCGAGGAGAGAGAAATGTTCAAAAGAACGGGGCTTCTGGTGCTGGGTTTGGCAGCAGTGCTGGTTCTAGTAACGCCAGCTCCTGCGCAGGCGGGACAGTTTGGGTTTAGCGTAGCGGTAGGGCCGGCGTATCCGAGCTATGGATACGGCTATGCGGCTCCTTACGACTACGTCTACGGATATCCGCCTTACGCAGGCTACGGCTACTATTCGCCTTACGCATATGGCTATGGATATCCCTACGTTGGTTATTGGGGCGGTTGGAGTGGTTACTATAGCGGCTATGGATACGGCTATCGCGGCGGTTACGGGCATGGTTATCGTGGCGGGTACGGCGGCGGTTACCGAGGCTATGCCGGGGGCTACGCGCGTGGTGGAGGTTATGCGAGTGGCCGCGGCAGTTACGGTGGTGGCGGGCGCTCTGGTGGCTATGGCGGTGGGCACAGCGGCGGGGGACGGCGCTAGATCACTGCGGCCAGCTTAAATAGGTAGACGGGCTCCTTGGTTTCAAACCAGGGAGCCCGTTTTGTTTTGGTATGGAGGATCGCTTAACGCTCCCACCAAAGCGATTTGATCCGATGAGTAAAGTAAACTATCGTGAAGAATCCAGAATGAGCGCACAATTGAGTCTTGATGGGCTTCGGAGACCGATTGAGCCGTTCAAGATGGGTCTTCTGAAGTGGATTGGAAACAAGCAACGTTTCGCGCATGAAATTGCCACCTACTTTCCATCTCAGTTCAATCGGTATATAGAGCCGTTCGTGGGAAGTGGCGCAGTTTTGGGTACGTTGGCACCTGAGAAGGCTGTCGCTTCAGATTCATTCAGACCACTCGTCGAGATCTGGCAAACCCTTGCATCGGACCCGGAACTTTTGAAGCTATGGTACGCCGAGCGCTGGCTATTTATGTTGGACGGCAACAAGGTCCTTCAGTACGAAAAACTCAAGGCCGCATATAATACTCATCCAAACGGTGCGGATTTACTTTTCCTATGCCGGTCTTGCTACGGCGGTGTTGTACGGTTCAGGAAGGCCGACGGGTACATGTCGACGCCGTGCGGCATCCACGATCCAATTCACCCGCGGAGCTTTGCTCAGCGCGTAGATGAATGGCACAGACGTACAATCGGAACTCAATTCCTAAACATGGATTATGAAGAAGCGATTGAGGACAGTCGGTCCGGCGATTTGGTTTACTGTGATCCTCCCTACAGCAATTCTCAGTCAATTTTGTACGGAGCACAGTCGTTTGATCTCAAACGCCTTTTTGGGGTGATCGAGAAGAGCAAGGCAAAGGGCGTCAAGACAGCATTGAGCATTGATGGGACGAAAAAATCCGGCAGAACCAAAATTGATCTGTCCATCCCCGACGGCCTCTTTGAACGGGAAGTCTACATTGAATGCGGTCGCTCGATGCTGAAGCGCTTTCAGATGGACGGGCAAACCCTTGAGCGGGAAATGGTTACAGATCGACTCCTACTAACGTACTGAGATCTGCTGCTCGTGACCCAATAAGCATGGTAAAGCTAAGATCAGACGGCAGAAGGACGAATACACCGCTCAATCTGAAACAGATTGAGCAGCTTCGATCCTCATTCGAGACGGGGGAAACCCTCCGTATTGCCGCCCAAAAAGCTAAATGCAGCCCAGGCACGGTGCATGTCTGGTATCGGCGTTTCAAGAAAGGCCAGAAGATCTGACCGCTTGTTCCTTGAGTGTACGGAGCCATTTATGTGTGATGACGGGTATCCGATCAACAACTTCCCTGCCAAATAAAACTTCGTCCGTATAACCCATATGCAGCATATCGATGATACGGCACAGATAAGATCGGCCCATTTCCCACCAAGCCTGGTATGCATCAACCATTAGGTAGTGCTTCACGTCTATTCCTTCGCTCTCACGAAGCTCTTCAAGCTCCATCCCGTCCAATAAAGTTTCGTACACCCCATCCGCGATTAGACTGCCGAATGTGGTCGTGTAGTAATACTCTTTGATCTCCCAAATCGCTATTGGGTTGACAATGGAAGGAAAAGCGCCATCCACACGGCGTGCCAACGTCCTCACAGCCGCCCCGCCCTTAGTAAACGTGGTTAATCCCATCGGAGAATAATTGCACTCGGCGCCTGTCGTATTACTTGCAATCAGCATGTTGATAATTCCGGTAAAATAAGAAGGCAGGGCTTTATCGCCCTTTTGTTTGTTCATGGGCAATGGGCACGCGTGGGCCGCCGTTGTGCTGATTTCTTCGAAAAGCTTTCGAGCTTGTTCTGCCTGCATGAGATGCTGTCGTACAAACTGGTTCAAGACCTGCGCTCGGTACTGAAAGTAACTCTGTAATTCAAAGCCCAATGCCGTTGGAACCAGGTCTTCTCCCGCTATCCGCTTGGCGTCAAGACCAAGATCTATTAATGCAGTTCTCATTTCCACTATTGCCGGGATCTTTACCTCTTGCGTTCCGCGTAATGTGTAGTGCAGACGTTGGCTGAGCGTTCGAACATACGCCCAAAACGTTTTTGGTTTTCTGTGAAATCGAGGATTGGCTATCATCGAGGAATTTCAGTATAGCCATCGAGTTCCCCTCCACCGCAATGAACAACTACTGTTTCGCCGGTGCGGTGACTGTGCTTCAATAAATTGATCGGCCCCTTCCGGTCGCTGCAAATTCTTGCAGCATTTCAGACACATTCAGGAGCTTACTAGTTGGAGCCAGCAGTTCTCGCCCTGGAAGATGGCACAGTCTTCGAGGGCACGAGCTTTGGTGCGCCTACGCAACGGACCGGCGAAGTTGTGTTCAACACCGCCATTACGGGTTACCAGGAGATCTTCACGGACCCGTCGTACTGCGGACAGATTGTTGTACTCACGAATCCGCAAATTGGGAACTACGGTTCAAATGGAACGGACTCAGAAGCGGGCGGCCCATACATTGAAGGCTTGGTGGCGCGTGAGATTTCACCGGTGGCAAGCAACTGGCGGTCGGACGAAAAGGCGGAGCACTTCCTTGCCAAACATGGCATTCCGGTGATTGGGGAAGTAGATACGCGCAAGCTGGTGCGCCTGCTGCGGGAGCGCGGCGCCATGCGAGGAGTCATCGCAGTGGGTGAGAACGACGGAAAGCAATTGGTCGAGAAGGCCAGGAACTCGCCCACAATGAGCGGGCAGAACTTAGTGCGGCAGGTTTCTACAACTGAGAGCTACGCGTGGACACAGGGCGTGGATCCGGTTTCCCCGTCAGACAAGCCAGATGCGGCGGACGCTCCGGAGCTGCACGTGGTGGCCTACGATTACGGCATTAAGCGCAATATTTTGCGGCACCTGGTGCAGATTGGATGTCGAGTGACCGTTGTGCCTGCGGATACGGCAAGTGAAGATGTGCTGGGATTGCGACCGGACGGGGTGTTTCTTTCAAATGGACCCGGCGATCCCGAACCTTTGCAGCGGCAGTCAAGGGAGGTGAAAAAGCTGATAGGTAAGGTGCCGGTGTTCGGGATCTGTTTGGGGCATCAGATTCTTGGGCTGGCGTTAGGCGGCCACACTTACAAGTTGAAGTTCGGGCATCACGGGGCGAATCATCCGGTATTGAATCGGAGTACGGGGAAGGTAGAGATCACGTCTCAGAATCATGGGTTCTGCGTCGATCCGGATTCGCTGCGCGATTCGGAGGTGGAGATTACGCACATAAACCTGAACGACAACACGGTGGAAGGCTTCCGGCACCGGAGCGAGCCCGTCTTCTGTGTTCAGTATCATCCGGAAGCTGCGCCGGGACCGCACGATTCGCACTACCTGTTTCGCGACTTCCAAGCGCTGATGAAAGAGAACAAGCGCTAGCGATGCCGAAGCGATCAGATCTCAAGAGAATCATGATTATCGGCTCAGGACCAATTGTCATTGGGCAAGCCTGCGAGTTCGATTATTCAGGCGTTCAAGCATGCAAGGCGCTGCGGCAGGAAGGCTACGAGGTGATTTTGATCAACTCGAATCCGGCGACGATCATGACGGATCCCGAGCTGGCGGACAAAACCTACGTGGAGCCGTTGAGCCTGGCGTTTGCAACAGAGGTGATCCGTAAGGAGCGGCCGGACGCACTGCTGTCGACGGTCGGCGGACAGACGGCGTTGAACCTGGCGGTGGAGCTGGCGGAAGCGGGCGTGCTGGAGGAGTACGGGGTCGAGTTGATCGGCGCGAAGATCGATGCGATCAAGAAGGCCGAGGATCGCCTGTTGTTCAAGGATGCGATGCGTAAGATCGGGCTCGACATGACGCAATCGCAATTGGTGAACAACGTGGACGCCGGCTTAGAGTTCGCGAACCGGATTGGGTATCCGATCATTCTGCGGCCGAGTTTCACGATGGGCGGAACGGGCGGCGGCATTGCTTATAACCGCGAAGACCTGGTCGAGATTTTGGAGCGCGGCATTGACCTTTCGCCGGTGCACGAGGTGTTAGTGGAAGAGAGCGTACTGGGGTGGAAAGAATTCGAATAGCAGGTGATGCGCGACCGGGCAGCGAACGGCATCATCGTCAGTTCGATTGAGGACTTCGAT
>CAXUCT010000321.1:0-5554 GCA_964249415.1 uncultured Bryobacteraceae bacterium
GCCGCGGCAGCGCCAGGAACATACCCAGTCAGTACGGGAGCCGGAACAGGTCTACTGTCCCAGGGCGGCTTCCCGAATGTCTACACCTTCGACCAACAGTCGAACACGATTCCGCACTATCACCGCTACCTCGCAGACCTGCAATATGAGGTGTCCAAAGACAGCGTCGTAACCGTCGAGCTCGTGGGCGCGCAAGGAAGGAACGGGTTGTACTTCGCGGGTCAGAACTTGCCACCTTACCAGGTTGGCTGGACGTCGAGCGACGCGTTCAACGCTGCTCGTCCGAATAACACGGGCAACTTCGGCACCGTGTACGTGCTTCATCCTGGGTTGAATACTTACTACAACGCCGGAGTCGTCAAGTTCCAGAAGCGCATGTCGCATGGCATTAGCGTCATATCGAACTATTCCTACTCGAAGACGGTGGCAAACCGCGCCTCTACTCCCGGCGGCGACGCGGTTTGGAACTACAACCTAAATGGAAGCCAAGGTCTCGCGACTCTCGACCACCCTCACCGTTTCCTGTTCTCTGCTATCTGGCAGCCTGTTTACGGACAGAACTGGAACCGGTTCTTAAAAACGGCTCTGGCAGGCTGGGAGGTGACAACCATCACTACCCTTGAATCGGGAAACCGGTATTCCGCGGTGAACTATTCGGGCAGTTCCGCCAATAGCTACAACGGGCCGGATCTATTGAGCATTCATTCGGGAACGAACCCAAACATCGGTCACTTCGATAAGAGTTTCGATCAACAGTTCAATACCGCGGCATTCTACGATCCTGGCAATAACGTGATCGGAAACGCAGCTCCGGGCCTCATTCAAGGTCCTGGACAGATTAATTCCGACATCTCAGCGGCGAAGACGTTCAACCTCAGCGAACGGTTCAAGTTCGATTTCCGCTCTGACTTTCTAAATGCGTTGAACCATCCGCAATGGACTGGCATCGTCACAAGTTATCCCAACGATCCAAACTCCGGGCTTCCGTTTGGCCGCGTTTCAAGCGGCCGGGAAGGACGAATCCTCCAAGTCAGTGCGAAGGTTCACTTCTGATAGCGTCAGGGCGAGGCTGCGAGGACGATCCCGAGTCGCGTTCTGCCTGTTCAACGCCGTTTCTTCTGAGGACCAAATGATTCGCTCCTTCTGTTGTAGTCTGTTGCTCCTGCTCGTCCCTCGATCGGGCTTCGCGCAGGACGCCCATTACACTCCCAAGAACCAGCTCATTCCCGCACCTGAATGCCTGACCATAAAGGGAGCTTGGCAGGGGGGCTACACGCCCTGCGACGCGGCGACCCACGAGGAATGGTTGAAGGACATACGCCATTGGCGCGACGAGCGTAGGATTCGCATTGGCTACAACGGATCACGCTACGAGGAGACCGCACTCAAATGGATCCAGAGTAGTTTTATCCAGCCGCAGATGATGGTACAGGATCGATATTTCTACGATCCTATAGCTGGCAAATACACCGTGGACCGCTATCTCGACGATCTCCAAAAGCGATACGGCGGCATTGACGCTGTCCTGATCTGGCCGACGTATCCGAACATGGGTATCGACAACCGTAATCAGCACGATATGATCCGCTCGATGCCAGGGGGCATCCCGGGCGTAAAGCAGATGATCGCTGATTTCCACCGCCGCGGGGTCCGAGTCCTGTTTCCAATGATGATGTGGGACCAGGGCACGCGCGATCCGGGCGAACCGTGGCCGCAGGCGATTGCAAGTTTGACCAAAGAGATCGGCGCAGACGGTATCAACGGTGATACCCAAGATGGAGTGCCGCTGGCATTCTCGCAAGCCGCGGAAAAGATCGCCCATCCGCTTGCATTCGAACCGGAAGGCAGCCCTTCTGATGAAGCGCTTGCCTGGAACGTCATGACTTGGGGCCAATACACAAGTCAATTTAGTTTTGTACCAGGAGTGGATCGCTTCCGTTGGCTGGAGCCGCGGCACATGGTGAACATCTCCGATCGCTGGAACCGCAGTAAGTCCGATGATCTGCAATTTGCCTTTTTGAATGGAGAAGGTTGGGAAAGCTGGGAAAACATATGGGGCATTTGGAACGGGCTCACGCCGCGCGACGGCGAAGCGACCCGGCGGATGGCAACCGTAGAACGCGCCGTCGCTCGTTTCCACACTAGTCAAGACTGGGAGCCTTTTTATCCCATGCACTCCTACGGAGCGTTTGCCAGCCGGTGGCCGCTAGGCGACCAAACGGTTTGGACAATTGTTAATCGCAACGAATACGACATCAATGGCAGCCAGATGACCGTGCCCACTCAGAACGGCGCTCGATATTTTGATCTCTACCATGGAAGCGAGCTTAAGCCGGAGTTTGAGGGCAATCGTGCCGTCCTATCCTTTCCGCTGGAAGCCCACGGGTACGGTGCTGTCCTCGAAACGCAGGGAGAACCGGGGCATGACCTGGAGAAGCTGATGGCTTCTATGAAACAAATCACCGCTGCGCCGTTAAGAATCTTTTCCGCGGATTGGAAGCCGCTCTCTCAGAAGATGGTGGAGATCGAGCCGACAAAGCAAGCCGCCAACGCTCCGGATGCGATGGTCAAGATCACAGGCGGGGACTATGTCTTCAAGGTAGAAGGAATCGAGATTGAAGGTTACAACGATATCGGGGTCGACGTTCAATATCCGTGGGAAGACATGCCGCGTCGCTTCCACGAGCACCGCATGCAGATCAAGCCGTTCTTTATCGACAAGTATCCGGTCACGAATGTCGAGTTCAAGAAATTCGTTGATGCAACGCACTATCGTCCGGCAGATGAGCTGAACTTTTTACGTGACTGGAAGAACGGGACCTTCCCAGACGGGTGGGGAAACAAGCCGGTTACGTGGGTGGCAATCGAAGACGCCCGGGCGTATGCAAAATGGGCGGGCAAGCGATTGCCTCATGAATGGGAATGGCAGTGGGCAGCCCAGGGCACAGACGGCCGCCTGTACCCTTGGTCCAATGAATGGCAGGCATCGGTGGTGCCCGTTCCTGATCAGGATAGAACGCTACGCGGGCCCGATGCTGTTGATGCTCACCCCGCCGGTGTCAGTCCGTTTGGAGTGATGGATATGGTTGGAAACGTCTGGCAGTGGACCGACGAATATACAGATGAACATACTCGCGCGGCGATCCTCAGAGGCGGAAACTACTATCAGCCGCAAGGCTCAATTTGGTATTTTCCGCAAGCGTATAAGAACAGCCAGCACGGCAAGCTGTTGCTGATGGCGCCGAGCTACGACCGATCCGGCACCCTTGGTTTCCGGTGCGTAGTGGACGCCCAATGAGGCGCGTTTATGTACTCGGTAGTATTAACATCGACCTTGTTCAGCGAGTTCCTCGAATGCCGTTACCGGGGGAAACGCTGCACGGCGATGGCCTGCAAATCTTTGTTGGAGGTAAGGGCGCGAACCAGGCCTGCGCTGCTGCACGACTCGGAGCTGAGGTTTGCATGGCGGGTAGGGTAGGCGATGATGCCTTCGCCGAACGGCTCATCCGCGAACTACAGAGTGCAGACGTTGACACCCAGCTGGTGAGTCAATCCCCCGGGCCTTCGGGCAGCGCAACCATCTTTGTTTTGCCAGACGGAGAAAACACGATCGTCACATCGGCGGGTGCAAACGCCGAGCTTTCCAATGAATTTGCGACGCAAGTCGGCGACCAGCTACAAGCGGGAGATCTTCTCCTTTGTCAGCTTGAAACACCCCTCGGAGCGGTGTTTAGCGCCATCCAAGCAGCACGTCGCAAACAAGCGACTACGATTCTCGATCCGGCGCCAGCTTGTGCTCTGCCGGACGAACTGCTGTCCTACATCGACGTTCTTACTCCGAATCAGACCGAAGCCGCGATCCTGCTGGGCGTCTCGGAGATCCCGGCGAGGTTTGCTGAAGCCGAGGCGGCGGCACGCAAACTGCAGGCGCGGGGAGCTAAAGCCGTTATCGTCAAACTGGGCGCTCAGGGCTGTTTTGTAGCGGAGGAGGAGCATACAACGGCGCTCGAAGGATGGGACGTGGACGTTATTGATACGACGGCTGCCGGGGATACGTTTAACGGCGGGCTCGCGGCCGCTTTAGCCGGGGGCGCTAGCCTCACTGCGGCCGCTCGCTTCGCCAATGCCGCGGCTGCGCTTTCAGTAATGAAGGCCGGTGCAATTGCGTCGATCCCCACCCGTTCGGCCGTCGAGCAGTTGTTAAGTTCGTTACCAGCACTTGCTTAGAACATGTTTACGGTCCATACTTCCGGAACGGCTATTTTGTTTTGCATCCTGACGATGATCGGCTGGGGATCTTGGGCGAACACTCAGAAACTCGCGGGCAAAGAACGCTGGCCATTCGAACTCTTCTATTGGGACTACTCTGCGGGCGTTGCGCTTGCCGGCTTTCTCTTTTTCGTCACGCTGGGCATTTCCGGCTCATCCGGGATGCCCTCATTCGCAAATCTTGCGGAAGCATCACCGCGTGCTATTTGGACTGCGGCGGCGGCGGGCGCGCTCTTTAATCTCGCGAACATTCTGTTAGTCGCTGCAATCGATGTTGCAGGCATGGCTGTCGCCTTTCCTGTAGGGATCGGTCTTGCCCTCGTGATTGGAACCGCCGCAAGCTACGCCCAAACGCCGAAAGGCAATGTCACTTATCTAGCCTCCGGTGTTTGCCTCATCTTGGTAGCGATGTTTGTCTCCGCAGCGGCTCACCGCCGGGTTGCCCACAGAAATGCAGCCGGGCAACGCTCCGGGCTCGTTTTCGCCATAGTCGCAGGACTATTGATGGGTTTTTTTTATCCGGAACTGATGCGCGCTATTTCCCCGGCCTTCAACTCAGAGCCGATCCGGCCTGGTTTACTGACGCCGTATACTGCGCTTCTATTCTTTGGAATTGGCGTGCTGATCAGTAGTATCCCCATCAATGGTTGGTTCATGCGGTCGCGGCACTCGCGTTTGAGTGACTTCTGGGCCGCGCCCGCGGGCCGGCACGTCCCCGGTCTATTGGGTGGCATTATTTGGATGCTTGCATTAGGCCTGAATGTGATCGCTTCCGGTGTTGCCGGGCCTGCTATCTCCTATGCGCTGGGACAGGGAGCGACGTTGATTGCCGCTCTTTGGGGAGTATTCGTTTGGCACGAATTCAAGGAGTCCCCTGCCGGCACCGGGCGCCTCATCTTTCTGATGTTCGTCGCTTACGCGGGCGGGATCGTGCTCATTGGGCGCGCCATTCTTCCCTAAGCTACGGTGCCGGGGACTCCATCACGTAAAAAACGCAATGGCTGCGCTGGCCTGTTCGAAAGTTGTGTCGATGATGGCGTGCCCTTGTCCATCGAAGCGCACCTGAGTTCCGGAGGTCGCCCAGACAGAGTGCGCGGGCTTGTTTGCGGTTACATACTGAAAACCGCCTGGTGTGGTTGCGAAAAGGACCACTGCTCCGCGCCCTGTTCTATCCAATATTTTCTCGTGAATCTCCGGCGATGTGCCAGGAGTACCGGACTGAATGGGGTAGCTCTGGGTGATGTCGTCCCTCACGTCCTTGTACCGACGCAATAAGGTACCCATA